>CABRXB010000157.1 GCA_902474785.1 uncultured Eubacteriales bacterium
GCTCCAGCACGGCCCTTTTGAGCAATTGTTTGAAATTTTGCATCTCTTATGCATTCACATTCACTGCGTCGCGCCGACGCCGCCATAGACACGCATACAGCGCACGGTGATGCGAAGGCTCCTGTCGTAATTGCAGGTGAAGAGCGACAGGTCGTAGCCGCTTTGCGTCATCCCTTCGATGTCTGCGGCGTCCACGGTGGAGATCTCCTGCACCTCATAAAAATATTGCTTTTCGTCCAAATCCGTAAAGATCACGCTGTCTCCCACCGACAGGCGGTTGATGCCGCCAAAGTGGTTCTTGTAGTTGTGGGCCGCGACCACAAGCTCCCCCTCTTCCAGACTGCCGGAGTAGCGGCAGGGAGAGTGCTTGAGCTTTTCCTCGCTCCAATCGCTTTGCACGGGCAGCGTACGGTCGAGCGTCGGGATGGTCAGCAGGCCGACGTAGTAGGCGCCGTCGAGTTCCAGCACCGAGAGCTGCCTTGCCTGGGCCTCCTCGTCCGACTGCACTTCCATTTGCGTCACCGACGCCTGGCGGCTGCCCATCTCATCAATGAGCGCGGCGGCCACGGTCTGGCTTTCCCTGCCGGCACGGTAGTCGTCCCACTGGTTGTAGCCGAGCAAAAGAGCGGCGCACAGCAGCAGCACGGCGCCCGCTGTCATCATCAGTTTGCCGGGGGTGGGGCATGGTTTGTTCCCGGGTGTCTGCTGCATGTCAACGGCCCTCTAAACGCCGCTTTCTCTCGCTGATCCAGCCCATGCCGAGCAGCGCAAGCCCCAAAATCGCAAGGACGGGCACCGGCCACTGCACCATGCCGGTTTCAGGCAGATTGCCCTGCGGCACATCGGGATCTATGATCTCGATATCCCCCTCGTCGGGATCGGGCAGGCCGGGGTCATCCCCACCGGGCACGTCGGTATCGTCAATGTCGACCGGGGGCGGCGGATTGTCGTCGCCGGGATCGTCCGGCTCCGGCTCATCGGGAGGGACGACCGGATCAGGATCTTCGGGGTCGGTAGGCGGCGGGTTGGTGGGTCTTGTCTGCACCTTGGGCGTTGCGTCGACTGCAAACACCCAGGCCGTTGCGTCTTCATTCATCATGGGCAGCGCAATCAGAAAGGGCGTGATATCGCGGTAGCGGGAGCTGCGCGAGGTCTGCACCACGAGGTAGGTGCCAACAGGCAGATCGTCAAACTTGACTTTGCCGTTCTCATCGGTTTTGGCGCTCTTTCCTACGGGCAGCCCGCTTTGATCCTCCATCTTCTGGATGGCCTCCCAAAGCGCGGCGGCGCTCTCCTGGTTTTTTGCGGCGGTCAGGCCGTTTAGCGGCGCATCCACCTCATCCAGCGCCTCGATCAGCTCAAAGAGCAGGTTGCTTTCTTGGATGACGCCCGTTCCAACCTGATAGATGCTGATCTCAACATCCTTGACTTTTGTTCCGCCCCTCGTCTGCAGGGTCAGAGAGATGGAGCCTGTGTCGCTATCAGGGTCTACAGTGTTCGCTGCAGAGGCCCCGGTGCCCAGCGGCAGAACCATCAGAACAGCCAGCAGGATCGCGGTGATCACTTTCCTCTTGTTGTTTTTCATAAGCCTCTTCCTTTCGGTGTGTTGGCATTGTTTGATATCGTTATGGGTTCTCATCTGTTTCATCTGTCTCCTGCTCCCCGATGCTGTCAGTTTGAACCGCCGGGATCATCTTATCCCGAAGCAGGAAAACCGCCAGCAGACTCAGCAAAATGGGAATGGCGACAATGGGAGCGACCAGCAGCGTATCCACCTGAATGGCATCGGCTGTGACACGGGCCGAGACCGCGCTCACCCCGGCCGCGTTTTCCACCCGGTGTCCGCGCACGAGCAGCCTGTGGCTGTTGACCCCGTAGGGCGTGCAGGTGACAAGCGTGCACAGGTCGTGCCCCTCTTCGATGGCGAGGTTCGACATGTCCTCCGGTTCGACAATGCGAATCTGGTCAACTTCATAGGTCAGAATTTCATTTAAGACATACACCACAAAGGTGTCTCCCACCGCCATCTGATCGAGGTCGGTCAGAAGCCGGGAGGAGGGCAGCCCTCTGTGCCCTGTGATGGCGGCATGGGTGCTCTCGCCGCCGATGGGCAGCGACGAGCCCTGCATGGTGCCGGCGCCCACCTGGAGAATGGTCTCCTCCGTGCCGAGATAGAGCGGCAGCGACACCCGGATTGCGCCGATTTCAAGGTATCCAATCGCGCCGCCCGTGGAGCCAAGCAGCTTGTGATACTGGGCCAGCTCCTGCTCGCTTACGGAAAACCGCGCAGGATCGCCCAAAAGCGACCGGTTATAAGCCTCGGCCTCTTCGATCAGGGCTCTGTTTGTCTCCTCGTCGATATAGGACAGCGACTCGACAAAGCTCGAGATGGCCTTTGACTGGCTCTTGGAGTTGACATAGTCGCTGACGGTTGGGTAGAGCAGCACGGACAGGCCTATGAAGAAGATCAAAACCAAAATCAAATTGGACAGGTTCTTTTTCATCGGTCTCTCCCTGCTGCCCCGCCGGGGCCGGGGGCTCGATGGCCCCCGGCCGGTGGGGTTTGTTGTGTTTCTTGGAATTTCATGTTTTCTGGAAAAGGGGGATTTTAGTGCTCTCTGCTCATCTTCTTCTTGGCAACCAGCAGCACAGCGGCGCAGGTCATCAGCAGACCGCCGACCACATAGAAGACGGTGGTGCCCATGCCGCCGGTGGAGGGCAGCTCGGCGCCGGTGTTGTTCTCCACATAGGTGACGGGAATGGAAGCGGCGCCGTTGGTCTCTGCGATGGCGAAGTTGATCGCTTCGGCGAGCAGGTTGTAGCCATCGGGCGCGGCGGTCTCAATCAGCTTGTAGCTGCCGGCGTCAAGGCCCTTGACCGAGATGTCGCCGGTGCTGCTCGAGACAAACTTGGTGATTTCGGTATCCGCAATCGCGGCGGCGAGGTTGTCAGCGGCCTTCCAGCCGGTGATGACATAGCTGCTGTTGGCCACGGCATACTGGGTCACCCAGTTGCCTTCCTCGCCAACGGTTCTGGTGATGACGAAGTAGGCGTCCGCCAGACGGAGGTCTTCACTGTCATAGCGGTCGTTCGCGTTGCTGTCGGTATACTTGACGACCTGGGCCTCGTAGGTGTAGACAACAACTTCGTCAACAGCGGTGACACCGGTGGAAGTGCCTCTGTAGTTGTTGGAGAACTGGAGGTAGACTTCGTTGGGATTGCCGGTGCTGTTGACAACGGCATTGGTATTCAGGGTGGCTTTGTAGTCAATTGCCACAGACTTGTCGCTCAAGGAGGCTTTGTTTGCGGTGATATAGGTGCTCAGGTCGATGGTGATGGCGGTACCGTCGACGGTGAGGGTATACTGCCCGCTGGTGAGCTCGACGTTGTTCACCTTGACCTTCATGCTGTCGGCAGTATAGGTCAGGCCGGCGGACATGGTGTCGTGGAAGACATAGGTGTAGTTGCCGGTGTACAGGTCGAGATCACGGGGCAGGCTGGAGGTGATGGTGAAGGGAACGGTGTCGCCGATGTTGTAGGTCTCATAGGTGTCCTTGCTGTTGACCTTCTTGTCAACCGCCATGGCGTCGTTTTTCGAGGTGATTTCCACGGCATTTTGGCCGGCTGTGTCGAGCATGACAAGCGAGGCAACTTCGCCGGTGCCGGGGTTGGACGTCTCGGCAATCAGATAGTAGCCTTGGGCGATGCCGCTGAACACAGCCTCATATGCGGGCGCAGCGTCAGTGCCGACATTTTCAGCCGCGGCAGTTTTATCGCCAGAGAGTTCAGCTTCATTGATGGCCGTGAAGACAGCCTCGGCAAAATCGCGGGGATTGGCGGCGCTGATATAGTCGATGATCTGGGCGTCGGTCGCGTCGGGCAGGCGGTCGGCCTCATCCTCGGC
>CABRXB010000158.1 GCA_902474785.1 uncultured Eubacteriales bacterium
TTTTTCGTGCGCGCGCAAGGCGCTCCCGCTCTTTTTGTTCCAGGCGTTTTTGCGCTTTGCGCGCTTTTTTTTTGCCCATGCCGACCACCTCCTCTCCTCGTTGCCGTCCTATGTAAGTTTACGCCGTTTCGCTGACTCGAATGGATGCGCCCAGACTGTTCCACCGCTGTTCGAGACGTTCATAGCCCCTGGCGATGTGGCCAGCGTCGCAAACGGTGGTCACGCCGCTGGCTGCCAGGCCCGCGAGCATGAGCGCCGCGCCGCCGCGAAGGTCGGCCGTCTCCACTCTCGTCCCCACAAGGGGTCTGCCGCGCACCAGCGCGACCCTGTCTTCCACTTCGATGTCGGCTCCCATGCGCCGCAACTGCTCCACATGGTGAAAGCGGTTTTCAAACATGCTCTCGATGACCACGCTTCCGCTGTCGGCCACCGCCGCAAGCGCCAGAAAGGGGGCCTGCAAATCGGTGGGAAAGCCCGGGTAGGGCATGGTGCGGATGACGCCCATCCCGCTCAGGCGCTTTGGCGCAGACAGCCAGATGGTGTCCTGTGTGGACAGCACGGCGCACCCCGCCTGCCGCAGCAGCTCCAGCGCGCTGGTCATGTGCCTTGTGTTGACGTCGTGCAGCGTCAGGCTGCCGCCTGTGATGGCGGCGGCGCACAGGTCGGTTGCAGCGGCAATGCGATCGGGCAGCACCCGGTGCTGCGCGCCGGCCAGCTGCGTTTTTCCCTGCACCGTGATCACATCGGTGCCGGCGCCCTCGACCTTGGCCCCCATCTTGGTGAGCAGGTGGGCCAGATCCACAATCTCGGGTTCTCTGGCCGCGCCGCGCAGCACGGTTGTTTTCTCGATGGCTGCCGCCAGCAAAATCACGTTTTCCGTGGCGCCCACACTGGGAAAAGGAAGCGTCACCTCGCTGTTTTGCGGGGCGGGCAGCGTGGCCTTGAGCCGGTCGCCCTCCCAGGTTGTCTTCACGCCCATCTCGGCAAAGGCCTGCAGGTGAAAATCAATGGGGCGCGCGCCGATGGCGCATCCGCCGGGGGAGTGAATCACGCCCTGCCCGTGGCGGCCGAGCAGCGCGCCGAGCAGCATCACGGAGGAGCGCATCCTGCCCATGAGCTCGCGCGGCACCTCATCGCTGTTCACCGTGCTCCCGTCTATCGTGAGCAGCTCTCCCTCCCGGTTGACGCTGCACCCAAGGGCTCGAAGAATCTCGATTTGCACATTCACATCGTCGATGTCCGGGCAGTGTTCCAGCACCGTGGCCTCCCCGGTCAAAAGCGCCGCCGACAACAAAGGGAGCGCCGCATTTTTCGCCCCCTGTGCAGTGAGCTCGCCTTCCAGCCGGCGTCCGCCTTCAATCTCATAGTTACTCATCTATGCCACCCTCCATCCTGCCCCATGCTATGCGGTGTAAGGATGGGGGGTTCGAAAACCGCAAAATGCCCCAAAAAGTTACCGAATCAGCGCCACGATGTTGTCGTAAATGCGCTGCGTGGAGTCAAAGATGGCAAGCCCCTGTGCGGCGTCGCGCATGGCGCACAGCCGATCCTTGTCGCCCAGCAGGGCGTTGACCGTCTCATAGAGCGCGCGGCCGCTGCAGTCTTTTTCCTCGAGCAGCACGGCGGCCCCGACCTTTGCAAGGGCGAGGGCGTTGTAGTACTGGTGATTGTCTGTCACATTGGGCGAGGGAATCAAAATGGCAGGCTTGCCCATCACGGCGAGCTCTCCGAGTGTGATGGCCCCGGCTCTGCAAATCAGAAGATCGGCCGCGGCCATGACGTCCTGCATGTCGAAAATGTATTCCCGAAGGTCGATGAGCGGGTAGCTTTGCGGCGTGATGCCGCGCTGCTCCAGCTCCTGGGGAAGCCACTTGATGCCAAACTGTCCGGCGGCGTGGACGTGCAAAATGGCGCGGTCTTTGCAGTGCAGCGCCATGAAGTCCCGGATGTTCTCATTGAACCGGCGGCTGCCCATGGAGCCGCCGAAGGAGACCACCATGGGCGCGTTCTCCTCGATGCCAAGCTTTTTGCGCGCCTTGGAGCGGTCGGCAAACAGGATGTCCTGCTTGATGGGGTTTCCCACAAGCACGCTGCGCTTGTAGTGGATGCGGCTTTTGGCGTCGTCAAAGCCCAGCATGACCAGATCGACCCGGCGCGCCAGCTTGCGGGTGGTCAGCCCCGGAAAGGCGTTTTGCTCGTGGATGGCGGTTGGAATGCGCAGATCGCATGCCGCCCACACCACGGGCCCGCTGACATAGCCTCCCGTGCCGATGACGAGATCGGGCTGAAATTCCCGCAGCAGCCGCTTGCTCTTGGAGATGGCGACCACAGCCTTGGCGATGTTTTTCAAGTTGTCCAGGCTCAATTTGCGTTTGAGCCCATGGACATCCATCTCGATGAGAGGATATCCCGCACGCGGCACGAGCTTTGACTCAATGCCATAGCTCGTGCCCACAAAGCGAATGTCCGAATCCCTGTGTCGCGCCTTGATGAAATCGGCAATGGCAAGCGCCGGGTTGACGTGCCCCGCCGTCCCGCCGCCGCACAGCAGTACCTTCATGTTGAAGCCTCCCTATAGTTTGGCTCGCCGGGACACGCTCAGTACAATTCCCATTTCAAACATCAGCATGATGAGCGATGTGCCTCCCGCCGAGAAGAAGGGCAGCGAGATGCCGGTGTTGGGAACCAGATTGCTCACAACGGCGATGTTCAAAATGGTTTGAATGGCGACCTGCGCCGTGATGCCGGTCACCACAAGGGCGGAAAATCGGTCGGGCGCTTTGAAGGCGATGGTAAACCCGCGCCAGATCAGCAGCACAAACAGCAATATGATGATGGCTGCGCCGATAAATCCCAGCTCTTCGCACACGATGGAGAAGATAAAGTCGTTTTGAGGCTCGGGGATATACAGATATTTTTGCCGGCTCTTGCCGATGCCAAGGCCAAACAGTCCGCCTGAGCCAATGGCATAGAGGCTCTGGATGGTCTGAAAACCATCGCCCAGGGGGTCTAAAAAGGGATCGAGCCACACCTTGACGCGCGCCATGGCATAGTCGCTGATCAAGATGATGCCGACGACCGATACCACGCCCGCCGAGCCAAAGCCCACAAACCAGCGCCAGTCGATGCCGCCCACAAACATGAGCACCGCACCGATGGCAAAAACCAGCACGGTGGCCGAGATGTGCTTTTCCAGGGCGATGAGGCCGCAAAAAAGCATGAGCAGCGCCCCGCAGGGCAGCAGTCCCCCTTTGAGCGTGTGCATCTCCTTGCGCTGGCGGCAGACCAGCCAGGACATGCACAAGATGATGGAGAGTTTTGCCACCTCCGAGGGCTGAAAGCCAAAGAGCCATCTCTGTGCGCCGTTTTTATCGGTGCCAAGCGGCGTGAGCACCAAAATCAGCGTGGTGATCGAAAACAAAAAGGCGGGCAGCACTGACAGACGCAGCAGCTTGAGCGTGAGAAAACGCGCCGTGACCAGCATGATCACCGTGCCAAGCGCCGCCCACATGAGTTGGGAGCGGATGAAATAATAGCTGTCTCCAAAGCGATAGTAGGCATTGGCGCTGGAGGCCGAAAAGACCATGACCAGCCCCACGGAAACCAGCAGCATCACCAGTACGAAAAACGGCAGATCCATCTCTGTCGCTTTTGATTTGAGATGCACAATCTGACGCCCTGCTGCGCGCGATTCACTGCTCATGCGTTAAGACTCCGTTTCTCACTTACAAAATCAGGAAAAACTGCGTATATGCCAGATAAGCCAGCAGGCAGCCCCCTATGGACAACATGGTAAAAAGTGCGTCGATGCGGCCTTCGCTGTAGCCGCACAGCTCAAAGTGGTGGTGCAGCGGCGCCATTTTGAAAAGGCGCTTGCCGCCGGTCGCCTT
>CABRXB010000159.1 GCA_902474785.1 uncultured Eubacteriales bacterium
ATCTCAAGCAAAACCCAGCAGGAGGCGATCAAAGTTAGGGCGGGAAAACAAATCTGCAGAGCGATAACAGCATCGATCCACAACAGAAGGATACAAAAAAGCAAAGCTAAAACGCCAAGTGTGATTCCAAGAAAAGAAAATAAAAACATGATGATACCTCGGAAATGCGTTGCAAATTCCTTTAAAATGTTCAGGAAAATTTTGAGAGAAGAAGAGACTAGAGGAGAAAGATATTTGAGCGATGCTCGACAGCTTCGGCGTTAGTATACCGCCCTGCCGCGAGGTCTGCGTTGGTTTTTTTGCGGGCCTGTACGTTGGGCCGACGGCGAAGAAATCCTTTCATACAACATAACAAATGGAATCTATCATGTAAACGGCTTTTTTGGAGAGTTCATCAAAAATTAACAAATAAAAACTTTATTCGATGAAATTTTACACAATATCCTTTGGCCGACGAAGAAGGGTCAAAAAAAGACGGCGCTTTGAACAGACGTTCAAAGCGCCGTTTTTCAAGAACGCGGTTTTGCGGCAGCGCCCATGGGCCTCCCGTTAACCCGTGATGGTGCCGGTCACAGTGATGATGGCGACGCCCGGGCCGTTTTCGGTCGCGGCGGGCACGGTGATCGAGGGGCCGGAACTCGAGGGCAGCGTGAGCACATGGGTGGTGGGGTCGATGGTGTACTGGCCCTCCGAGAAGGTGGTGGTGTTGCCCTCGACCGACAGTTGGATGAGCGTGGGGGTGAAGCTGGCGGGCAGGGCGTCGGTCATGACAACGCCTGTGGCCGCCTCGTTGCCGGTGTTGGTGAGGGTAAACGTATAGGTAAGTGCGCCTCCGGCCGAGACAGTGGCGCGGTCGGCCTGTTTGTAGATGGAGAGCTGTGCATAGGATTCGGCTCTGATGGTGGCCGCGGGGCTGGGGGCCGCCGTGATGAGGTTGCCCGACACCGAGCCGCTGTTGGCCGAGACCGCCGCCGCATTGGTGATGGAGGTCACGGTGGCGTCGAGCGCGCCGCTGACGGTCGCCACATAGACGAGCAGCAGCGTTTGCCCGCTCTCCAGAGGGCCGGACACCGTGGTGATCAGGGAGTTGCCGCTCACAACGGGCGTGGTGCTCAAGAGCGCGCCGTCGAGATAGACTTTCATGGAGTAGTTGAGATAGGTAAGCGCGCCCGCTCCGCCAAGGTTGTCGGTGACGGTGACGTTGTACAGAGGCCCTTGACCGTTGTTCACCACCGAGATGACGTAGGTCACGCGCTGTCCGGCGCGAAACGAGGGGGTCAGAGCGGTTTTGGTGGCGGAAATACTGTACTGGTCGAGCAGCGTGGTCGAGATGATGTTGGAGGTGGCCGAGCCTCCGGACTGCTCGCCATTATAATAATAGGAAACAAGTGCTTGGTTGTTGAGCGTTGTCGACATGAAAAAGCTCCTTTCAAGATATTGCACGGGCACAGGGGATGCGCAAAGCCGCTTGTTCCAGTATATTGTCGAAAGTCGTTTTGTGTGAGGCGCAGCGTTGACCATGTGAAAAGTCGTATGATATAATTGTTCTCAAACGGGGACAACGCTCTTAAAAAGGCGTCCTCTCCATTGCAAGGGGGAGAGGGAGACTTGGAGCGGCGCCCCAAAAAGGGAGGAGTTATCATCGTGAAACAGGGTATTTTGGATGGAATCCGCGTGATCGACTTTACCAAGGCCATCGCGGGGCCCCTGTGCGGGTCGTATTTGGCGGACATGGGGGCCGAGGTCATCAAGGTGGAAGGGCCCAAGGGAGATCCGTCGCGCGGGGGAAAGCCCGGCGTTGGGGCCTTCGCCGCCTATTTCACCAACGTCAACCGCGGCAAGAGATCCATCGCGCTCGACCTCAAGTCCCCCGAGGGCAAGGCCATCTTCACCGAGCTTGTCAAAACGGCCGATGTGCTGCTTGAGAACAACCGTCCCGGCGTCATGGATCGCCTGGGCTTTGGCGTGGAGGCCTGCAAGAAACTCAACCCCAACATGATTTATGCCTCGGTCTCCGGTTTTGGGCAGACAGGGCCCTATGCCCTGCGCCCCGCCTATGATCTGGCGGCGCAGGCCATGGGCGGCACCATGCACATCACCGGTACGGCCGATACCATCCCTCTCAACCATGGCGCGCCCACGGCCGACGTCATGACCGCGCTCAACAGCACCATCGCGATTTTGGCCTCGCTGTTTGCCAGAGAAAAGACCGGCGTCGCCCAGCGCGTGGAGACCTCGCTGGTGGAATCGGTGGTGGGAAGCCTGCTGGCGCAGACGCCGCTCTATCTGCTCGATGGGCAGATCCCCATGCGCGACGGAAGCAAGTTTCTCGACGCCTGCCCCTATGAGGCATACAAGGCCAGCGACGGCTATTTTGTCTTTGCCGGCATGGGAACCTGGTCTCTCTTCTGCGAGGAGATCATCAAGCGCCCCGACCTCGTGGAAGACGAGCGATTCGTCAAGGGCAGCGAGCGCATCAAACACCGCGCCGAACTGCGCGAGATCATCGAGGGCTGGGCCGCCGACAAGACGGTTGCTGAAATTGTGGACGCTTACGCGGCCAAATTCCCCTGCGCGCCGGTCAACAATTTTGAGCAGGTGTGCAACGACCCCCACATCAGGGATGCGCGCGAGATGTTCATCGACGTGCCTCTGGCCGACGGCAACACCATGACCATCACCAACAACCCCATCAAGATGAGCGATTTCCGCTGCCGTCCGATTGCGGGCCCCAACTTTGCAGGCGGCGACAACGACGCCATCTTCGGGGAGCTGGGCTTTGACGAAGACACCCTCAAAGACTACAGGGAGCGCGGCATCATCCTGTAAGGGATGAGCAGTTGGAACAGCCGCCGGAAAAAGGCGCACAGGCTCATGTCTCCCGGCATCAGGGCAACGAAGAGGTAGGCGGGCCGAGGCTTTGACGCAGAGGCGGTGCGTTCTGTGCGTACATGAGGCCATAAGTTTGAAAAAAACCCTGGCAATTGCCGGCGGTCGAGGGCTCCAGCCGTGTGGGAAAACGAAGGATTTCAAGACGCCCCAAGTCCGCCAAAACAAAGCGGTGGAAGGCGGGGCCGAGTTGTTTTGTTGAGCTCCATGGCGCTGCAAATCAAGACGTCAAGGCGTTACTGTGTGATATCATATGTTTCAAGGGCAAACGGCCAATTGAAAAAGCCCGGGCGGGGAAACGCAACAAAAAAAGCTTAAGGGCCGTCAAACGAAAAGCCCGATAAAAGCTCTTGGAATACGATATGAGTCCTTGCCCGAGGTGTGCACATCCAACAAGCCCTTAAACGCAAGAACGGAAAGCGCCCCTGGCTCAAGGCCAGGGGCGCTTTCCAAGACGCCTGAAACCAAAGCGGCAATGGGTGAAAGACAGCGGTGCAAGAAAGGCGGTTTCTTCGCAACACCGGCCGGGCATTGGTAAAGAGAGGGCGGGGCGGTCAACTGGCCGCCTCGCCCTCTTACATGTGCAGCCCGGTGAAGGCGGCCGCCCCAACGATAGGGCCGTCCATAGGCGGTTTTTCTGCGTTATAGCCTTTTGATTGAAGAGACAACAGGCTGGCAACACCACACTGACAGATCACAGTGGGACCTTGATTACCACGCTTAAAAATGGTCGGAGTGGTATAATTCCTTTCGTTAACAATGTACACCATCCTTTCTTTTTATCGAATTATTATTTTAACCTAAATTAGCTTTTGTTTTTATTAATTATGTCAGGAAAAATAAGTCCTGTCACTCAAATTTGCCTTCGAGTGAAGTTATAGTACTTTGCCGTCTTGCCGCCCCTCAAACCAGCGCGAATGCAGGCATAGCAAAAGACCGCCGACAAAAAGTCGACGGTCTTTTTGTGGTCGGA
>CABRXB010000160.1 GCA_902474785.1 uncultured Eubacteriales bacterium
AGCGCGGGCAACCGCAGTCGCAAGCGCCGTCGCAAGCCGCAAGGCGCCCGTCCGGCCGCCAACGCCCCCAATGCCGAAGGGCAGGACACCGCACCGTCGGTCGCTTCCGACGCGTCCGACGCGTCAAAACCACAGGATTTCTGAACATCTTTCCATCAAATCAGGAGGGGATGGGGCGCGCCCCATCCCCTCCTTGCAATGTGTAGCCGACAATTGCACCGGCGCCTTTTGCGCAGGTTGCGGGCCTTCGTGACAGGGGCGTTTTTCCCCTTTCCAAATACGGCTTTGAAGCAGCTCGACGTCGCTCGTCTTTTGGTTTTTTGGCCTGTCCGCCCCAGAGGTTTTTCGCACCCCCTTTCAGTGGAAGGCGGCGCTTCAACTTCTGAACTCTTGCCGGGCGTCAACAAGGGCCCGGGGATTTTTTGTCTGCCCGGAATACGACGACCGCCACACTTTGCGTTTTCAACAAGGAGGCATCTCTTATGGCCAACCTCTCGGCCCCCATCGCCGCCATTTCCACAGCTCTGCAGGACGCCGCCATCGGCGTGGTGCGTCTGTCGGGCCCCAGCGCGCACGAGGTCGCCCTGCGCTGCTTTCGGCCGCTCTCGTCCCCCCCTGCCACGCGGCGGGCGTGTGTGGGACATGTGTTTGACAAAGAGGGCGACATCGACCTGGCGGTGCTGACGCTGTGGACCGCGCCCCACTCCTTCACGGGGGAGGACATGGCCGAGCTCTCCTGCCACGGCGGGCGCGTTGTGCTCTACGACGTGCTGGCGGCGCTGCTGGCCGCCGGCGCGCGGCAGGCAGGCCCCGGCGAATTCACCCGACGCGCCTTTTTGAACGGCAAGCTCGATCTCGCCGAGAGCGAGGCCATCATCGACCTCATCACGGCAAGCAGCCGTGCGGCGGCGCGGGCGGCTCTCTCCCAGGCGAGCGGCGCGCTGTCGGCGCGCTGCCGTCTGCTGCGCGCCAAACTGGTGGAGGCCGACGCCGACATCATGGCCTATGTCGACTTCTCCGACGAGGGCGTGGTGCAGGCAGACCCTGCGGCGCTGTGCGCCGCGCTGCGCGAGGTAGAGGGAGGGCTCGAGACGTTGCTTGCAACCTGTCAAAGAGGACGCGTGGTCAAAGAGGGCGCGCCCACCGCCATCATTGGCAAGCCAAACGCCGGCAAATCGTCGCTGCTCAACCTGCTGGCAGGCGCGGAGCGCGCCATCGTCACCGAGCTGCCCGGCACCACGCGCGACGTGGTGTCGGAGGTGGTGTCGGTGGGCGGCCTGGCGCTTCGTCTGCTCGACACCGCCGGGCTGCGTGAGACAGACGATCCTGTGGAGCGCATCGGTGTGCAGCGCAGCCGGGAGGCGGCGGCCGGCGCAGCGCTGGTTCTGGCTGTTTTTGACATGTCCCGCCCATGGGACGAGCAGGATGAGCAGGTGCTCGCCCTGTGCAAAGACCGTGAGACCGTCGCCATTTTGAACAAGAGCGATCTGCCGGCACGTCTCGATTTGTCCATGATTGAGAGACGTTTTGAAAACCCCATCCCCCTTTGCGCCACAACAGGAGAGGGCCTTTCCCGGTTGGAGCAGCGGCTGGCCTCTCTCTATTTACCCGCTCCCGACGAAGTGCTGCTGACCTCGCTGCGCCATGCCGAGGCCGCCATGCGCGCCAAAGATGCAGTAGCGCACGCAAGAGCGGCCATTGAAGCGGGCGTTGAACCAGACATCGCCGAGGTCGACCTGCGCGACGCCATCGACGCCCTGGGCGAGATCACGGGTGAGAGCGTGACGCAGGATGTGATTGAGAGCATCTTCTCCCGTTTTTGCGTGGGAAAATAGCGGTTTGCGGTTTTGGCGCGTTTGTTTGGCAAGAACGGATGCGCAAAGGGGTCGTCGACCTGCGATACCGGGCCGTGCGGCCGCCCTCGCCCCTCAACCGGGTGGCCTAACCTTTCGTTGCATGCGTCTCATTGCGCTTCGGCAAGGGCACGGCAATCTCTTGCCGCGGCAGACTGGCGTCGGCATCCGCTGCCGTCAGCTCACACGGCCTAACCTTCGCTGCGGGCGTCCCCATTGCCATCGGCAAAGGCATGCAATCTCTTGCCGCGGGTCGGCATCCGTTGCCGTCAGCTCACACACCCGGCCTTCACTGCATGCGTCTCATTGCGCTTCGGCAAGGGCACGGCAATCTCTTGCCGCGGCAGACTGGCGGCGGCGCCGCGCTCAGGACGTTTTTTCTCCCGGGATGCTATCCTGCCAGACAATATTTTTTTCTCGGGATAAGGACGCAATGACTTACAACAGCGGACAACCCTCAACTGTATGACGCTGCCGAAACAGCCTTTGTGCCGACGCACCCTCCATCCGCCTTTGCCGACCCTCACCACACATCAAGCGCGCTTCGGCCACCCGACTTGTGTTGAAATCTCGCCATACGGTGCCCGCGACATACCGTGCGCCCCGAGCGCTTGCGGCAACCACCGTTCTCCCTGGCAAAGAACGACCGAGCCGTCGATCTGCCCACTGTCGCCATTGTTTGCTATCCAGGCAAACAGAGGACGCCGCAGCCCCCTGCATCGCACTGTTTCGGTCAAATCTCATTTGAAATCGACAACTATTTGTAATAATTTAAATAAATATTTCAATTTTGAAGTGGATTTTGCGTCTGACGTCAGTTTTGAACCTGCTGTGCGCGGCGTCAAACGATTTCATGTTTCTAAGAGAGGAGGGCGCACATGCGTTTTGTTTCAGATACCGTGGATATCTGCGTCATTGGGGCGGGGCACGCCGGCATTGAGGCGGCGCTTGCCGCGGCGCGGCTGTCCTGCAAGGTGGCGCTGCTCACATTGAATCTCGACAGCGTGGGCAATATGCCCTGCAACCCCTGCATCGGCGGCACCGCCAAGGGCCAGCTTGTACGCGAGATCGACGCGCTGGGCGGCGAAATGGCCAAGGCCGCCGACGAGACCACCCTGCAGTTTCGCATGCTTGGCCGCGGCAAGGGCCCTGCTCTGCACTCGCCGCGCGTCCAGTCCGACCGGCGGCGCTATCAGGAGAGTATGAAGCGCCGCCTGGAGCGCACCCCCGGCCTGCTGCTGCGGCAGGGCGAGGTGGTGGAGCTGCTCACAGAAAAGGGCGAGGTGTCGGGCGTTGTGCTGCGCACGGGGGCCGTGTTTTTGTGCAAGGCGGTCATCGTGGCCTGCGGCACCTACCTGGGCGGCAAGGTCTTTTTGGGCGACGTCTCCTATGAGAGCGGGCCCGACGGCCTTTTTCCCGCAAACGCCTTTTCCAAGAGCCTTGCAGCGCACGGCGTGACCCTGCGCCGCTTCAAAACCGGCACGCCGGCGCGCGTGCTGCGCGCCTCGCTCGACTTTACCAAGATGGAGGTGCAGGAGGGCGACGCGCAGGCCGTGCCGCTCTCCTTTGAAACCAAAGACCCGCCGCCCAACACCGCCGTCTGTTACCTGACCTATACCAACGAGCAGACCCACCGCATCATCCGCGAAAACCTGCACCGCTCCCCGCTCTATGGGGGGGCGATTGTGGGCGTCGGCCCGCGCTATTGTCCCTCCATTGAAGACAAGGTGGTGCGCTTTGCCGACAAGCCGGCGCACCAGATCTTTGTGGAGCCCACCGGCGCCGGCACCGACGAGATGTATGTCCAGGGCATGTCGTCCTCCCTGCCGGAGGACGTGCAGCTTGCCATGCTGCGCACGCTGCCCGGCTTTGAACACGTCCAGATGATGCGCACGGCCTACGCCATTGAATACGACTGCTGCGATCCGCTCGATCTGTTGCCCACGCTTGCGTTCAAACATCTCCCCGGCCTCTATGGGGCAGGGCAGTTCAACGGCACCTC
>CABRXB010000161.1 GCA_902474785.1 uncultured Eubacteriales bacterium
AGGCGGCGCGCAAGGCAAAGGACTTCAAAACGGCCGACGCCATTCGCGACAAGCTCTCCGACATGGGCATCGTTTTGGAAGACACGCCGCAGGGCGTGAAGTGGAAAAAAGCGTGAGATAGCGGATGAGAACAGCAAAAAAGATTTGACAAAAAACAGGAGAGACGCACAAAGATGTATTTTGACGCAATGCAGATGCCGATGGGACAGATCAATCCGGCCGCCCTCGCCTATTTGGGCGACGCGGTGTTCGAACTCATGACAAGGGAGTATCTGCTGCATGAATGTCAAAGTCACAGCGGCAAGCTGCACCGCAGAGCGCAAAAGCTGTGCAGCGCCACGGGGCAGGCGGTGGCGGCCAAAGAGGTGTTGCCGCTGCTCGACGAGCAGGAGCTCCACCAGTTTAAACGGGGCAGAAACGCCGCGCTCTCAGTGGCCAAGAAAGACAATCCTGTGATTCACTGTGCCGCCTCCGGCCTTGAAACGCTGTTTGGCATGCTCTATCTGGAGCAAAAAGAGGATCGACTGCGCGCCCTTTTTGCCGTTTGTCTGAAGGTTTGCCTGGAAGAAGAGGGCGCGTGAGGGCCAATGTGCTCAAGACAGGCCGCGCGTCCTTGAAGGATAAGACCAGAGAGATCGAGGGATCGCTCACACGCAACAAAGAAAAGCTGGGCCGCGCGGATGCTGCGGCGCAGCTTTTCCTTTTTAGAGGATATCTCCTCACAACAGACTGTACGTCTGCTTATCGCTGGTTGGAAGAACTGTTGTTGTTGCGGTTGTTCTGCTGGTTCTGCTGATTTCTCTGATTCTGCTGGTTCTGGTTGTTCTGCTGGTTGTTGTTCTGCTGATTCTGCTGGTTTCTCTGATTCTGCTGATTCTGGTTGTTCTGCTGGTTGTTGTTCTGCTGATTCTGCTGGTTTCTCTGGTTCTGCTGATTCTGGTTGTTCTGCTGGTTGTTTCTCAGATCAGACATGTCGGTCACCTCCGTCAAAACTTTGTGTTCGGCAAAGCCGTTCAACGATAGCATGGACGCAAAGAGGATTTTTATTCGAGATGTACAGGGGATTCCAACATGTGATTTTAGGAAATGCGGTTGCGGCACCGCCATGAACAGTCAAACGCAACGGAAAAGGCATAATCCGCCGTCATGTCGCGTCGACAGGGCGAAGGTTTGATCACGCTGTGCAGCTTAGCCGCATTGCAAAATCAGCCAGACATTGTTAAAATTTTTCAAACGCAGCTCTTCTTTTTTTATCCAAAAATAGATGTGCCCACAGTCTCCAAACATGAGCTCGAAGTCGTCTTTTTGAAGGGTGCCCATTTGAAACAGCAGCGTCCAGTCGGAGCTGGCCTTCAGAATGTCTGCTTCAAGCTCCGGGGAGAGGAGGTGCGGTTCCCCGTTGTAAATGCCGCGGGTCACCTCTTCGCACTCCCGCTCCATCGGATTTTGGATCACATCCGGGTAGCCGAGAAGATGGGTGTTGACTGCCCACTCGTCGTCGAAGGGGCAGCCGTATGCCGCCTTGAGCGCATCGTAGACGTCCCAGGGGGATTGCGTTTGGTGTAAAAGCAGATCGGAAGCCCCCTTTGCCTGCGGCAGCTCACAGAAGTTGCTGTAGGTGGGCAGGCTTGCAACCGATTCAAAGGAGAGGGAAAAGGTGGGAAGGCAAGCGTCCTGCTCGAGATCTTTTGGACAATCGGTGTTCACAAGATCGGCCTCCTGCGAGAAGTAAAACACCCGTGCGCACCCCTTGTCGCCAAGGTCGAAGCCCCATTTTTGGCTTTGGAGCTCATAAAAAAAGCTCAAAACGCCCTCCCTTGGCAATCGACAATCCCGGTCGAAGACCGACGCCTGCGCCAGATTGATCTGCGCGAGAAACGACAGCGGTCGATTTGCCCTGACGCCGTCAAAGGACTCCGCCTCATAGTATGGCCAGGCAAATCCTTTTGGGAGGTCTGGCGTTCCGCCGATTTTGCTGCGACCGACGGCAGTTGGCTCAACCGCCGCATGGGGTGTGATTTTAATTTTGTTTATTTGAATTCTGTCAAACAGTTCAAATATGGTTTGTCTGAGCGCCTGCGTCAAACGGCACGTCCCCTTTCAAAAGTTGCTCAATGTCCCCATTGTACCATGGGACGACGGCGCCATCAAGTCACAGGGACATTGGCTGGGCGGCTCTCGACCGTGATGTTCCCCGGTTTTGTCGTTCCTTAGGGGACGGCGTTTCATCCAATGACGTGAAAGGAGCCTTGCGCGCGTCCGCGCCCACCCGGCGAAAATCCGCCAGAAATCAAACTTTCCCAAAATTCAACGAAAAAGGCCGCAACAAACCCCGTCGCCTCAAATATAGCGGCAATAGCCCCCCGAATTCGGTTTTGATCATCTCCCGTGCCGACCGCAGCGCCCCCGCATAAAGGCTGAATGACAATAAAATATAACCGATTTTGACAAACCCAGGCAGCAGCGTGGCGATATGCCCGGGCGCATTGCAGGTGAGAAGAAAGAAAAAGATTTTGATATGGTTTTTTCTCCGTATGCCTTTCAAAACGTGGAAAACGGCGGCTTGCAGAATTTGTCGCTTGCCCGTTTTAAACTGCTTTTTGATCTTCTTTGAGGTTTCTAATAGTCTGTATCAAGACAAGAATCCAGATCTGAAGCGGGGACATGTGGAAATTTCGCATTTTTTTGAAATCATTTTGGCAGCACTTATGGGAAAAGTGGCGCAAGAATTGCGGTGTTGCGTGATGGATGCTTGTGTGATACAATATTTATACTTGACGGTTATTTTGCATCATGGAGGCTTCTTGTATGTCAGGACATTCCAAATGGAAAAATATCATGCACAAAAAGGAGAAGACCGACGCACAGCGCGCCAAGGTCTTCACCAAGATCGGCAGGGAGATGTCGCTTTGCGTCAAGCAGGGCGGGCCTGATCCCAATGTCAACTCCCGCCTGAAGGATCTCATCGCCAAGGCGCGCGCCAACAATGTGCCCATGGACAACATCGACCGCATCATCAAAAAGGCCTCGGGCGACGGCGCGGCCGACAACTATGAGGACATCGTCTATGAGGGCTATGGGCCAAGCGGCGTGGCGGTCATCGTGGAGACCCTGACCGACAACCGCAATCGCACGGCGGGCGACATGCGCCATTATTTTGACAAATACGGCGGCAACCTGGGGCAGAGCGGCTCGGTGAGCTGGATGTTTGCCAGCAAAGGACAGCTCGTGCTCGAGAGCGAGGGGCGCGACCCCGACGAAGTCATGATGGATGCGCTCGACGCGGGCGCTTCGGATTTCGAAGACGAGGGGGAGATCTACACCATCACGACCGAGCCCGACGATTTTTCCACCGTGCTTGAGACGCTTTCGCAAAAGGGCTACCAGTTTGTCGAAGCGGAGATTGCAAAAGTGCCCTCCACCTATGCCAAGATCGAGGATCAGGAGCTTGTCGCCAAGATGGAAAAGCTGCTGGAGCTGCTCGAGGACAACGACGACGTGCAAAACGTGTATCACAACTGGGAAGAAGATGAGTGAGAACGATGATCGCCGGTTCATGGCGCTTGCGCTGCCCCAGGACGTGCCTGTGGGCGCGGTGGTCGTAAGGCAGGGAAAGGTCGTTTCCACGGGTCACAACGCCAGAGAGCGGGAGAAAAGCGCGCTGCAACACGCTGAAGTTATCGCCATAGCCCGCGCCTGCGCCGCCTTGTCGAGCTGGAGCCTGGATGGGTGCACGCTGTATGTGACGCTCGAACCCTGCCCCATGTGCGCTGGCGCCATTGCGCAGGCGCGCGTCGAGCGCGTGGTCTTTGGCGCGCTCGATCCAAAGGCGGGCGCCTGCGGCTC
>CABRXB010000162.1 GCA_902474785.1 uncultured Eubacteriales bacterium
TCTTCTGCTTTTTGTTTTTCACCGGCAAACGAATGAAACGTTGCGCCTTCCAATAAAGATCAGAAGACCTTTGTCGAAGGCGCCGCTTGAGACAGACGGCCCAAAGCATGGGGCGCGTCTCGATTTTTGGGCTTTTTCAGCGGTTGGCTTTTGTTTGTATATGCACATTTGAAATCCTTTGGAAAATCAAAAGACCCCTTGCCGGGTTTTACATGTATGGGTAAAAAAACAGGGAACCTCTCTGCTGCACCCACATTGTCGAGCGAAGCACTGACTTGAAAAGGCTGCCTGAAGGGGGCATGCTTGAAAGCGGGTTTGCATTGGGGGGCGTCCAAAGAGGGCTGCCGTGTGTCAGGCAGCCGTTTTATAAAAGGGAAAACCCGGGGCAAAGGGCGGATTGCACGTCAGCGGGGCCCTTTCGTGGGTGCCGCTGCGCGGGTTGCGCCCCTTTGCCTGGAAGAACGTCCCTTGTGCTGGGCGTGCCGCTCAATTGCAGGGCCAAGCCCTTAACAAATTGCCTTAACAGGGAGCTGCCCGAGCGCGATTTGCACCCGGGTGCCCCTCGGCTGCGCTCAGGCGACCCTTCGGCTGTGCTTGGGCGACTCTTTTGAATCAAAGCCCCTTTGCTTTAAAGTGTCGGCTCAGTCTTGAGAGGTGTGGGAGAATATCCCTTTAAGTGCAGAGCCTGCTGTGCAAACGCGAGCCCTGCGCTGCGAAAAAGGGTGGGAAAGGAAGCGATGCTCTTGAAAAAAAGTCGGCGAGCGGCGGGCGACACGCTCACCAGAGAGGAGCTCTTTGAGCGCGCGCCGGTGCGTGTGGCCGTGGCCAGACAGGTGGCGCCAGATGGTTGCGCTGCTCTACAGCATGGCCGACACCTTTTTTGTCGGGCTGCTCGGCCTGCCGGCGCAGACGGCCGCCGTCCACATCGCAAACCCCTCGTTTATGTTTCTCACCGCCATTTCCAATCTGTTTGGCGTGGGCGGGGCCAGCGTGATTGCGCGCATGCTTGGCAGGCGCGAGCGGGAGAACGCCGCGCAGGTGGCGTCCTTTTGCTTTTGGGGCGGCGCTCTCTCGGCGGCGCTCTTTGGCGGACTGTTCTGGATGCTCAAAGCCCCCGTCCTCACGCTGTGCGGGGCTTCAAACGAGACCTTTGCCGCCGCCCGACAGTATGCCTTTTATGTGATCGTGGCGGGCGGCGTGCCCACCGTGCTCAGCACGCTGCTGGCAAACCTCACGCGCGCGGAAGGGCGCGCGGGAGCGGCGAGCGTGGGCGTGATTTTGGGCTCGCTGCTCAACATCGCGCTCGACCCGCTCTTTGTGCTGCCGCAATTTCTCGGCATGGGCGCGGCGGGCGCGGGACTTGCCACGGCGCTTTCCAACACGGCCTCGCTGCTCTTTTTTCTGATTCTGCTCTATTGGAAGAGGGGCGACACGGTTGTGCGCATCGGTTTCAAGAGGCTGCGCTTTGCCAGAGCGCACGCGCCCGCCGTGCTGACGGTGGGCTTCCCCTCCGCCGTGCAATACGCGCTGACGGTGGTGGCCATCGCCGCACAGTCAAACTTTGTCTCGGCCTATGGCAGCGAGGCCACCGCCGCGCTTTCCATCACCAAGAAGATTGACACCCTGCCGCTCTATTTCTCCATCGGCGTCTCCAACGGGCTGCTCCCCCTGGTGGGTTACAACTACGCCGCACAAAACCGCGGGCGCGCCGATCAGATCTTTCGCTTTGGCGCAGCCCTGTCGCTCTCCTTTTCCCTGGTTTGCACGCTGGGTTTCGAGCTGTTTGCCCCGACGCTCACCGCGATTTTCATCAAGGAGCCGGTCACGGCGACGCTGGCAGCCGGCTTTTTGCGCAGGATGTGCGTCGCCATGCCCTTTATGTCGCTGTGCTACCCGCTCATCATCCGGTTTCAGGCGACGGGAAAGGCGAAGGAGGCGCTGATTGTGTCGGTGCTGCGCAAGGGCGTGCTTGACATTCCCCTTCTCTTTTTATACGACGCCCTGTGGCCCCTGACCGGCTGCATGTGGGTGCAGCCGACGGTGGACTGTCTCTCGCTTGTTGTCGCGACGGCGCTGAGCAAAAAGGCCGGCAAACAGCAGCCCGCCGCCGCGCGCTGACCTTGCGGCCGCGCACTTTGGCGATATATTACAACTCTGTTACAAATCCCCCATTCCCCTTGCATTTGACGCCCGCCCCCGATAAAATGGCAGTGTAAAGAAGGGCGCCTCGCGCTCTCTTTGCAAAAAAATCAAAATAGGAGGAAGACACAAAGATGAGAAATCTGAAAAGAGTTCTCGCGCTGGTTCTGGCTCTGACGATGGTTCTGTCGTTCGCCATCAGCGCAAGCGCAGGCGCTTTCACCGACGTCAAAGACGGCGATGATTATGCCTCTGCGATCAATCTGCTCGCCTCCCTTGAAGTTCTGAAGGGCTTTGAGGACGGCACCTACAACTCCGCGGGTTCCTATACCCGTGAGCAGTTTGCCAAGATTCTGTATGTTCTGGTCAACGGCAAGGACGACAATGCCGCCATGTATCAGGGCACCGCTCCCTTCCCGGATGTCGACGCTGACCGCTGGTCTGCCGGTTACATCACCTGGGCTGTGAATCTGGGCATCTGCAACGGCCGTGACGACGGCAACTTCTGGCCCACCGACGTTGTGAAATACGCCGAGGCCTGCAAGATGTTCCTGATCGCCATGGGCTATTCCAGCACCATCTACACCTATCCCTATGGCTTCATCGACAAGGCCTCTACCTTGAGCCTGTTTGATGATGTCAGCGGCTACACCACCTTTGGCGATGCCAACCGCGGCACCGTGGCGCAGATGGCTTACAACGCTCTCTTTGCCGAGGCTCCCCGTTTTGGCACCTATACCGCCAAGGAAGGCGAGACCACCACGACCAATGTCAAGCTGCTCATCATGGGCGCCTTTGGCGTGACCTATGAGTACTCGGTTCTTGAAGCCACCTCCAACAACGCATACGACAGCGGCGTATTTGGTGAGGATCAGATCAACCTGTCCTACTACGACAGTGGCGTTGAGAACAACAAGGAAGTTAACTATGGGCTCAATGGTGTTTACAACTATGAAGACGATGTGGACGCCCTGATCGGCATGACTGTTAAGGTCTGGTATAAGGCTGATGAGAGCGAACTGGGCAACATGAAGATCTTCATGGTGGAAGACTCCAACAAGGATAAGGCTTATACCGTCAATCCTATGGATGTCGATACCGGCAAGACCAGTGTTGACAGCTCCAGCAGAACCACCCTTTATTTCAAAGAGAACAACACCACTCGCAAGCTGACGGTTGCGGACGAGGCCAAGGCCATTAAGTTCGACGGCGACCTCGAAGCCTTCCCGGATTTCTCTGACTCTAAGAATGTGACCGATATTGTCAGAGCTAAGACCTATAAGGTAATTGACCGTGGCAATGACGGCACGGCGGATTACATTTATGTGTCCAATCCTCAGTTTGGCAAGGTTACTTCGCTGACCTCCTCCAAGATCTCTCTGACCAAACTTAGCGGCGGCACCTATCTGTCCGGCGCCAAGGATATTTTGGATGATGACGACAATGTGATCATCACCGTGGCAGATGGCCTGAAGAAGGACGACTATGCGCTTGCCTACGCCAAGAGAGCTGTCGTGGATGGCGCTGTGGAAGATGTCTATGAGGTTGTCAAAGCCGAGGCCGCTTCCAGCGTCAAGTTTAACAGAGAATCTGGCTCCAACAAATATTTTGGCGGCACCCCCTATAAGATTTTAGAGACTGTTACCGTTGCTCTGGGCAACACCTACGATATCTACTTCAACGCCAATGGCTATATCGCCTA
>CABRXB010000163.1 GCA_902474785.1 uncultured Eubacteriales bacterium
GGGGTATCCGCTTGAAGTCCCGCCAACGGCGTCCGAGTTCATCGCCATTGTCGCCAACTACATTCAGCGCACTTCCCCCAAGCAAGACGACCCCGCTCCCGCTGACGCCGCCAAGGTAAAAGTCCCGCGTTGAACCGCAGGAAAACAAAACCGCCCCCGAAGCCCGAGATAAGGCGGCATATTTGGGCAACCTTTCTCGATACAATAGGCAAAAAGGGGGGATGGAGATGCAGCGTATCACAGCGGCAATCTTTTGCCATACAGACCGCATGCGATCCGGCGCACAGATGGAGCAGGAGCTGGCAAGACAATTCAGACTGCTGGACGCCTATTGTCATGCAAACGAAATCGAGGTTGTGTCCTGCTACTTTCATGTGGGCGGCGCGGTGCTTGATCCGCAGGAGAGCGTGATTTTGGACATGCTGCGCGCAGCCCGGCGTGGAGAATTTCAATGGATTGTGCTCGAGCGATTTGATAGATTCCCAAGGTGTGCACAAGAGGACATTCCAACGCTCTGCCTTCACTCGATGCGCGAAGGGCGTCAAAAAAAGCTGGGCAGGAGCAAAGACCCCATCTTCAACGACATGCCGGCGCGCCCGGAAAAAGTCATGGTCTATTTGAGAGACTAGCAAAAAGCGCGCGGACAAAAGACAAGGCATGGGGCGGCGGCAGACCCTGCCCCAGCCTTTTTTGTGAGCGCCGAGGGCGTCGCAGTTCGGCGGACAGGCCAACGCCGATGATACAATGCGGCAAAAAACAAATGCGCTTTTGCCTTTTCATTGCACAAGCCGCGCCGTTATGCCATAATGGAAAAAAACGACGACAGAGGTGAACGTGATGGCAATTGCGGCGGAGTATTATCTGGAGGCAATCCTCTCAGAAGCCCTGCGGGAATTTGGCGTTTGCGAGGACTTTATCGCACAGATCACAAAGAGGGTATCCTTGCAGATGCACTCTTTTTTACGTCACTGGGACGATTTGCCTTTTCGCAAGACGCTCTTGCTGTTGGGCGGGGAGGAGGGGCCTTTTTACGAGCCGCCTGCAAAACGCGAGGTCAAATGCTTTGTGGTGACCACAGTTCGAAACAGTCCTTTTGAAACGCTGCAAAGCCATCTTTTCGAGCAGACTGGGTTGCGAGAGGCGCTCTCCGACCAAAAGATCAAGGTTGTGACGGCCGGCGCCATCTCCTATTTCAACGGACTTGATTTTGCAAAACTGAACAGGCAGGCAAAAGAGAGCGACGAGACCGACTTCTATGGAGAAATCGCCGCAGACTGTCCGGTGGCCTTCACAGCGATGCGGACGCTGGCTGCATCGGGGAAAAAGGTTGCGACTTATCCAAAGTCCCCTGTTGCAGCGCCCTATGAAGTCGAGGGCCTTGTGTGCGACCTGGATCAGAGCGGCGTATCGGGCATGGTCAAAGCCGTTTTCGACGGGTATTCCCCTGCGTTTGACCCAGAGCTGTGCGCTGTGTTGCAGGCGGTGGTCAGGCACAAAAGTGTCTTTTATGTCGATTCCTTCAAAATGGCGACGCGCAATCCGGTGAAGCTCTTTCAAATCATGGAGTTTTTGCTCACAAGGGATCTGCCTTTTGTCACCTGCAATTGCTATTTGGAACATGGTCATGTGGAGCAGCGCATGGAGCCGCTGCGCGCGGCGTCCTGCCATCGGCCTGCGCAGGATATGCTTGAGCATCTCAAACAGAGCAAGGGGTTGGGACACCGCCATGCGCTGGTGCTGCGCGGACTGCTTGAGGAGGCGCAAGATCCCGCAACTGTACAAGGGCATGAACAATGACAAAAATGCATAAAAAACATGCGGTAAAGGCAAAGGGTCTTTCTTTTGGGAAAACAGAAAGACCCTTTGCCTCTTTTGCGGGACGCTGAAAGCAGATGAGATTCATGGAGGAAGGCCCTTGAAGTTCCCGTATGTTTTTTCAGAAAATTCACTTTGTGATTGTTGTGGCTATGTGTCATTACGGTAAGATTGATTTCCCTGGCACCAGAATTTGTACAAATAGGGGTTGTGTGGCGTCAGAAAAGAACACAACCTCTCGTTTTAATTTCAAAAAAACACGCAAGGGTTGTATTCCGTTTGTCGCAAAATTCGACAAAATTCTACAAATTATGCAAAATAACAAGCCCATAATTAAATAACATATCTTATAAAATGTAATAATTTATATCAAATATTATAAAATGGAATAAACTAAAAAATGTGTGATTCAATACAAAACTATAGACAAAATTAGAAAATATGATAGAATAATGGTAATTTACAGCGAAAAAAGGCGATGTGCACGGGAACAGACAGTTTTGGCAAATCCACGCAGACTTTGCCTCAGGGAAAGTCTCTTTCATTTTTTATTTAAAATAGAAATAACACATAAAAAACACTCCATTGACAACGTCGGCTACAGGTTTATTTTTTTGTCTCCTTGGCGTAAAGCGGCTTCAATCAAGACAATTCAAGAACTTGATAGAAAATATAAGAGGGGAGAGGGGAAACATGAACGGCATCAAAAGGCTTCGGTTGGAAAAGAGCATGTCTCAAGAGGAGCTGGCGATGAAGCTCAAAGTGTCTCAACAGGCAATCACCAAATGGGAAACGGGGGAGGCCAATCCCCGTGCGGACAAACTGCCTCTCCTGGCGCAGGTGCTTGAGTGCAGCATTGATGAGCTTTTTCAAGATGACAGAGGACAGGCGGCGGACAATTGAATTTGAAAGGGTGAGGCGGTCAGCTCTCCCACGGACAAGGACTTATAAGCGTCAGACGGCGCGCGGCGCCCTTTGTTCTTGTCGTTCATAAAAAAAGATCAACTGTTGCAGCAGGCCGGCAAAACCGGCATAGCGGGAAAGCGGGAATCCACTGGGAAATTCGCGGTTGAGAATGCGTTTGATCCAGACGTCCCTGGGAAATGCGTCGAGATGCCCCAGCCCAAACAGGAGAATGCAGTCGGCCACTTTGGGCCCAACCCCCTGAAGTGTCAGCAGATACCGTCTTGCCTCATCGCACTCCATGGCCAGAAGGTCTGCGCCAAGGGCGCCGGTTTGCGCAAAACAGATCGCTGCGCCGGCAACGTAGCGGTCGCGGTATCCAAGCCCCATGGCGGAAAGCTGCGCCGTCTGGCAGAGGGCTTTTGGAGCGGGGAAGGCGTAAAGCGTGTTTTGCGAGGCTTGGCGGGGGCTCTCAATGGGCGCGCCAAACGTTTGGCACAGGTTGTTTAAAATGCCCCTGATGCGCGGAATGTTGTTGTTTTGAGAGATGATGAAAGAGACGATGGTCTCAAAGGGATCCTGATGGAGAATGCGAATGCCATTTGCAGCGCGGGCAGCCCTGGTGAGATAGGCGTCGGGCCCGTCGACGTGGGCCCAGTGGTCGATGATCTCCCAAAAGGAGGCGTAATCGTCGTCTAGCGCCAGATAGTGCCGCCAAAAGGCTGTCTCGTCGGGGGAACAGGTCAGGCAAAGGGTGTCGGGCCTCTGCTGGCTGGCGACGGCTGCACGTCTGCCAGCCAGCAGAAGATAGCTGTGGTCGTCGACGCGCTCCCAGCGAAACACCTGGCCGCTGTTTGCAATCTGATCGAGATCAAAATGGGAAACCGGCAGAGAAACGGTCTGCATACAATTGCTCCTTTCGGAAAGTCGAACATCATTTTTATCATATCATATCGAGGGCTCTTTTTCACGCGGGTTGGCGGCTGGAAATAACTGCCCGGAAAAAGCTGCCCTGTGCCGCATCCCAAACCCATGCAGCGATGCAGGCGCGGCGCCATGACAAGAGAAGCCTCTGCGCGTGCCCCTGGGCTGCGCATTTGAAAAACAC
>CABRXB010000164.1 GCA_902474785.1 uncultured Eubacteriales bacterium
ACCAATAATTTAAAAATGGGCCGGTTTCGCACGCATTGCCCCGCTAAGATGCAAGAGGCGCAGCGCCCCATCAGTTCTCATCTAGCTTTTTAGCCTATGCGTCTTCCCAGACCTTCTGGGGCCCAAAGCAATGGCAGCGCGCCTCGCGGATTTGCTCCCGCATGCCAAAGAGCATATTCTCCCGGAGTCTCTGCGCTCCACGCTCGTGTCTATCCCACTTGCCACCCATTTCACAACAGCTGGCGTTGCGTCCGGTATCTCTGTTCCCGGCACAAAGGCCAAGCTTACAAAACGGCCTTCTCCCCTGCCTGCTGCTTTTTGAGGTAATTCTGCTCGACATGGGCGAGCACCTTGTTGAGTTCCTCCTCCATGTACATGAATGACCCGCGCGCGTGCAGCGCTCTGATCTCCTCTGTGGTTGCCCATTTGAGCTGCGCCACCTCCTCCGCCTGCGGCGTCATTTCCTCCACCTTTGCGTCGCAGCACACCATATAGTCCTCAAAGATCATGCCATCCCCAACACTGCGCAAAAACAGTGTGAGGTCGTTTTCCTCAAACACAAGGCCGATCTCCTCTTTCACCTCTCTGATGCAGGCCTGCAAGCTGTTTTTCCCCGATTTGGTAGTCCCCCCTGTGACCGACCACTTGCCCGGACAAAGCCGCTTGGCGGCAGCTCTCTTCTGGATGAGCAGCTCTCCTCTGCCGTTGACCAGCCACAAAGACCCACAAAGTCGGTATTCCCCCTTGCCAAAGGGGGAATCGCTCTCCTTCACCGCGCCCGTCTTGCGGCCGCTCTCATCGTAAACATCCCATAATTCCACGGTGTTATCCCCTTTCACGATATCTCTGTTTTGACGTCTCATCAGCGTGCTCTGTTTTCTCCCGCCCGCTGTCGTCTGCACCGAAGGCCTGCCCGCCTTTTTTCGCGAATTACATAGACAAACACGCGGTTTTGGGTTTCCCCACATATGCGGCAATCAGAGCTTTTCTTCAACCCTCTTAAAGTCGATGCTTTAAAAAAATCCCGTTTGCAGCGCAAACGGGATTTTTTACTTGTGCTTGTTTCTTTCTATGCGGAGAGGAAAAGCCCCTCACAAACGAACAGCCAAACCCTATTCGTGGTCTACCTTGTACATATGCTCCACAAGATCGAGCATGGCGCAGGTGTAGCCCCACTCGTTGTCATACCAGGCCATGAGCTTGACGAAGGTGGGCGAGAGCATGATGCCGGCCTTGGCGTCAAACACGCAAGAGCAGCGGTGCGTCAGAATATCGCTGGACACAATGGGGTCTTCGGTATACTCGATATAGCCCTTCATATAGCCGGCGGCGGCCTCTTTGACGGCCTCGCAGATGGCGTCGTAGGTCGTGGGCGTGGCCAAATTGACTGTCAGGTCGACGATGGAGGCGTCCACCGTGGGCACACGAAGCGACATGCCGGTCAGCTTTCCCTTGAGTTCGGGGATGACAAGGCCAACCGCTTTGGCGGCGCCAGTGGAGGAGGGGATGATATTTCCCGAGGCGGCGCGGCCGCTTCTCCAATCCTTCTTGCTGTTGGAGTCGACCACCTTCTGCGTGGCGGTCATGGCGTGCACGGTGGTCATCAGGCCCTCGACAATGCCAAATTTGTCATGGATGACTTTGGCAAGCGGCGCCAGGCAGTTGCTGGTGCACGAGGCGTTGGAGATGATCTTCATGTCCTTCGTATAGGTATCGTGGTTGACGCCCATGACAAAGGTGGGGGTGTCGCTGTCCTTGGCGGGGGCGGAGATGATGATCTTTTTTGCGCCGCCGACAAAATGGGCGGACGCCGCCTCTGCCGTCGTGAACTTACCGGTGCACTCGAGGATATACTCGGCCCCGGTGTCCCTCCACGGCACCTCGGTGGGTTCGCGGGTGGAATAGACCATCACCTTCTTGCCGTTGACATAAAGGCAGTCCTCCCCGCGGGTGATGTCGGCATCCCATCTGCCGTGAACCGTATCATACTTGCACAGATAAACCAGATAATCGAGGTCAGACGCACCGCCGTTGACGGCCACGATATCCACATCCGGGTAATCCATGGAAGCGCGCAGCGCCAATCTGCCAATGCGACCAAAGCCGTTGATTCCGATCTTTACCTTACTCATTTAGCAAGCTCCTTTTTGTAACTTCATTAGAGACAACATCTGGAGAGACGTCCCTCCGCTTTTTCTTTATTATAATCATTTTCCCCAGAAAAGACAACCGTCCCGGCGTTTTTTTATTGAAATTTCATGAGACCTTGCGTTATACTATTGTCAAAACACCATTCATTGTCGGCGCAATTTTAGAAGAATGGTGAAAGGAGCCGGTCATGTCATTGGTTCAAAGTCTTCGTGCTCTTCTCAAACCAAATCTGGTGCCCACTCTGGTTACCGACGCCTCCCTCTCCCCGACCGGGTTCAATGCGGCAGCCAAGGAATTTTTGCCCGATCTCTCAAAGGGCGTGCCGCTTCCCGAACAGTTTCCCTCCATGATGTGGCTCAACGTTCCTTCGCGCCTTTCGCTCATGCGCCCGGCCACCATCCTGCTTGACGGCAGTGCATACGGTCGCTTTGCACTGCACCTCATCCCCGTCTTTCACGAGTCCGGCCTTCAGGGAACGGTGTGCAGTCTCTCTGACGCAACCTCCATCTCGCTGGACCCTGCCATTGCAACGGCGATGCACGATCTCACCACGCCGCTAGCCACCCTGCGCAACTGTCTGTCGCTGCTGGCGCAGCGCTCATCCGACGATGAAGCGCCCATCCTTT
The DNA here is from genome assembly GCA_902474785.1 of uncultured Eubacteriales bacterium. Taxonomy (GTDB): domain Bacteria; phylum Bacillota; class Clostridia; order Oscillospirales; family Feifaniaceae; genus Galloscillospira. The sequence continues at coordinate 2,778 of CABRXB010000164.1, forward strand.
CCATGATGGAGCAAAACGTCTCCGCCATGCGCCGCAACGTCTCGGCGCTGGCCACCACGCTCGACGCCGGCATCGCGGTGTCGACGTCGACCGCCGTCAATCTGTGCGACGTTGTGACGGCCGTCATCGACCAGATGCTGCCCGGCCTTCCAAGCGAACAGGCCCCCAAATTGATCTGCAATCTCAAAGACAGCCCCATTGTCTATGCCAACGGCCTTTCGCTCGAGCGCGCCCTGCTCAACCTGGTCTCAAACGCCCTCGAGCACTGCGTCACCACCGTGACGGTGACAGCCTGCTGCGAAGAGGGTTTCGGCGTGCTGCGCGTGGCTGACGACGGGCCCGGCATCCCTCAGCAGGATCTTGCGCACATCCTCACGCCCTGGTTTACCACCGGCGAGCCCGGCAGTGGACTGGGCCTTTGCATGGTTGACCAGTTCGCGCGTCTCTCAGGCGGGAGGCTCGACGTGGAAAATTGCGGCGGCGCCGTCTTTACGCTGCACCTGCCTCTGCCCGAAAAGCTCAATCTCTCGGCCATCCGCCCGGATGAGACGCATCTCTCCGCCGCCCTGATCCGCTACGAACTTGCCCTTACCCTCTGCCGACGGGAGGGCAAAAAACCCCCATATCGACCAACGGTGCCGGGCGACTGAAACCCTTCGCCTCGGGTGATTCTATTTCCCCAAAAAGCGAGGTCGACCGACGCAGCGGTCGCCGCATGACATCTGGCTTTTGCCGCCGTCAACAGAAAACGTTTTGCTTTTGCCTGAGGAGGATCCGCTTTGTTTCGAGCCCACAAACAAATCTCCATTGAAGAATTTTCCGAGCTGTTGGAGCAGCTTGCCGCAGAACTGCCGGAGGCCCTTTTTGAAGGGCTCAACGGCGGCATTCTCATCAGCGAAAAGGCGCTGCCCCACCCTGAGAGTCGGGACGATCAGCCGCTTTACACGCTGGGGCAGTATTGCCGCGATCAGCTTGGGCGATACATCGTGCTGTACTACGGCTCGTTTTGCCGCGTGTTTGAGGGG
>CABRXB010000165.1 GCA_902474785.1 uncultured Eubacteriales bacterium
GCTGGCCATCGGCGCGCCGCGCGCCGAATCCCTTCTCTATTTTGCCGACGACCTTGTCGTGCTCCCCCAGGCGCCCGACGAGGTGATGCCCTCGCTGTCGGTCATCCCGCTTCAGCTGATCTCCTACCACATCGCCGTGCTGCGCGGGTGCGACGTCGACAAGCCGCGCAACCTGGCCAAATCGGTCACGGTGGAATAGGGCAAAAAACACCTTGCAACAACAGCTTTCAAAGGCTTTTGTAACAGGAAAAGGAATGCTATCGAACATGAAACTGTATGGAAAAGATGTGCTGCCCCGCTGCCTCTACTGTGAGCACGGGCAGCCGGTGAAGGACACCGGCCACATCAACTGCCGCTATCGCGGCGTGGTGACCGATGGGTACTCCTGCCGCAAGTTCCGCTACGACCCCTTAAAGCGCGTTCCCGCCAAACCTGCGGCGCTGCCGCTATGACGCGGAGGATTTCTCCATCCTCTGACGCAATGAAAAATAGCCGTCCGTCCGAAGTCTCCTTCGGGCGGACGGCTGTTGCCGCTTTTGTCAGCCGGCGTAGCAATAAGGTCGCATCTGTTCGAGCTTGGCCCTTCCGATGCCCTTGACATCGAGCAGATCTTCCAGATCGGCAAAGCTGCCATACTGCTGCCGATGGTCGAGAATGGCCTGCGCCAGCACGGGACCGACCCCCACAATACGCTGCAGCTTCACAAGGTCTGCCGTGTTGACGTTGACCAAAAGCTGCTTTTCCAGCTCCTGCGTGTTCTGGTGCCCGTGGATGTAATTTGTGTCAATTTCAATTGTCTGCCCCAGCCGTCCGTTTGGAAAGGCCAGTGAGGAGAACAAAAGAAGAAGCAGCGCGGCGGCCGTAACCAACACAAGCTGCAGGCGTACGCCTCTCATCACGATCCCCACTTTCCTCGCTTTTTTGAATATTTTACCGCTCTTTTTCCAAAGATGCAATTATTTTGTCCAATTTTGTCGATTAAAACACTCTTCAGGAGGTGAACTGGATGCTCCCACGCGCCCGTCGGCTGCTCTGTCTGATGCTGGCTCTGCTTTTGTTTTCCGCGCTCCCCCTCTCTGCGGGAGCTCTGGCTCCCCTGCCCGAGCTGCACTGCGAGGCTGCGCTCGTCATCCATCCAGACACCGGCCTTGTGCTCTACGGAAAAAACCCCGACCGCCAGCTCCCCTCCTCCTCGCTGGTCAAAATCATGACCGCCATTTTAGCCCTGGAACATTTTTCCGACCTTTCGCAGACGCTCGAGGTCTCCTCCTCCGCCCTTGAAAACCTCACAGGAGTGGCCACGGCCAGTCTTAAAGAGGGCGAAGTGCTCACGGTCGAGCAGCTTCTTTACTGCCTGCTGTTGCCCTCCGCGGCCGATGCAGCCAACGTTCTGGCCCAGGGCGTAAGCGGAGACATCGAATCCTTTGTGAGTTTGATGAACCAAAAGGCGGAAGCCCTCTCCATGAAAAACACCCACTATGTCAACACCTACGGTAGAGACGACGACCTGCAATACACCACGGCTTCTGATCTGGCAAAGCTCGTGCAATACGCCCTCAAAAATCAGACCTTTTGCGACATGGTCTCCACGCAGTACAAGCGCATCGCCAAGACCAACCTCTCAAGCGACCGCTATTACTTTTCAAACAACGCCCTCATCATCAGCTCAACCGACCGTCGCAAACTGGAGGACTACTACTACCGCTATGCCGACGGGGTGATGACCGGCTATTCCGCCGAGGCGGGCTACAACCTGGCCGCCTGCTCAAGCAAGGGCGGCATGCAGCTCATCAGCATCATTTTGGGCTCGACAAGGGATGCGCAGTCCGGCACAAAACACCACTATACCGACGCCATGTCCCTGATGGACTGGTGCTATGAAAATTTGCAGTACACCGAACTGCTGACGACGCAAAGCCCTGTCTGCGAGGTGCAAGTCGAGCTCTCGGCGGCCAAGGACAGCGTGGCGCTTGTCGCCTTGGATGACCTCTATGCCGTCATCCCCACGGAAATCACGGCCGAGGAGCTGACGGCGCAATATGTCGTGCCCGACTATGTGGAGGCGCCCATCACCAAGGATCAGGTGATCGGACAGGCCATCTTCACCTATGGCGGCGTGGAAGATGCGCGCTGTGACCTTCACGCCCAGTCCGATGTTGAGCGCAGCGCCCTGCTGCTCGTGCTGCACCGCATCGGTGCGTTTTTGTCGGGAAAATATGCAAAAATCACCTTTGTCGTGCTGATTTTGTTCGCCCTTGTCTACTTTGGGCTCACGCTGCTGCTCAACAAACGCCGCCGCGCCTCCCGCCGGCCGCGTCCGCGCCGTCCCAAAAGATATCGGTAACCTTTCCACAGCCCTTGTCAAACAAGCCTTTGCAACCCAGCGGGGAGTCGCCCAGGCGTCTCCCACCCCGGCTGCTTACGCGATTTCCACATCCCAGAAATGGTCGACTTTCAAAGGCTGCCTGGTTCTCTTCAGGTAAGTTAGCCATTTCCCCGTCCGCCGAACAGGACAGGCAAACCTTGCATGTTCTCTTTAAAAATATCGAGCGGCTCAGAAAAAGAAAAGTTGCTCTTTCCTAAAAACCCATCTTTTCAAGCGGGTCCTTTTTTGATATGATGCAGTCAAAATGCCGCCTCTTAATGGTCCAAAACCAGCGCCTTTTCCAAGCGAGCCCTCAAGCAGCTTTTTTGCGCTGCATCTCTTGAAAGGAGAACGCTCCATGGATATTCTTCGTCTGCTGGCCGTCTTTGCCGTCATTGTCATCACCACAAGGCTCAAAAAGCCCCTGTGGATGGCGCTGGCCGGGGCCTCCATCGTCACAGGGCTGGTCTTTGGCCTCCCCTTGGAGACCTTTTTTGGCAGCGTCTGGGGCGCCGCCACCAGCGCGACCACACTCACGCTGCTGGTTGTGGTCTACTCTCTGACCTTTTTGCAACAGCTCATGGAGGAGCGCAAAATGCTGCGCCGCGCGGAGACCTCCATGACCAAGCTGCTCAACAACCGACGTATGAGCCTGGCCGTCACGCCTGTGCTCATCGGGCTGCTGCCCGCCCCCGGCGCCGTGCTGATGGCGGCGTCTGTGATCGAGGGCAGTTGCAGCGACTACATGAGCCGCGAGGACATGGCCTTTGTCTCCACCTTCTTTCGCCATGTGCCCGAGAGCAGCCTTCCCACCTACACCAGCGTGATTTTGGCGGCCGCCGTCAGCGGGCTTCCCATGGCCCCTTTTCTTCTGTGCATGATCCCCTTCATCCTGCTGCTGATGGCCGTTCCCTATGTGATCTATCTGCGCCGCGTGCCAAAGGAGACGGGAATGCCCCCGAGCCAAAACAGGGGCCGCGATCTCGCAGAGGTGTTGCTGGCGCTGTGGCCCATCATTTTGATCATCGTGCTCATTTTGGGCTTTCAGCTCGAGACCTTGCCCGCCACGCTGATCGCGCTGCTGGCGCTCATTTTCATCGGCCGCTATCCCATGAGAGCAACGGTGGCGCCCATGGTGAAAAAGGCTTTTCACCCCACGATGCTGGCCAGCACCTTTTTTGCCATGATCTTTCGCGAGGTGCTCGGCGCAACGGGGGCCGTCGGCCGCCTGCCCGCCCTCTTTGAAAACCTGCCCATCCCGCTTTTTCTGGTGTTCGCCATCATCTTTTTTGTGGGCACCGTCGTGGGCGGACTGCAAACCATGGTGACCATGATCGTGCCTGCCGCGCTCGCCGCCTTCCCCACCGCGCAACTTCCCATGCTGGTACTGCTCATGTCCACC
>CABRXB010000166.1 GCA_902474785.1 uncultured Eubacteriales bacterium
CTGAAAACCGCCCGAAAACAGGCCGGCATGTCCCAGGAGAAATTGGCGGAAAAGCTTGGCGTATCAAGACAGGCCGTCACAAAATGGGAGACTGATATGGGGACTCCTGACATTGAAAACATCATGTCGATATCCGAGCTGTTTGGCATGTCCCTTGACGATCTGCTGTCTGACGAAAAAGCAGTAAAGCGTTCTGCCGACTTTCTTTATGAGAGCATTACGGAGTATGACATAGACGAGACAAAGCGATACGACCTCAAACTGGGCGGCGCAAAGACGCTTCATCTGTTTGGGGGAGACGCAGAGAAGATCCGTGTTCGGCTTGCATCCAACACACTGGCAACGCTTCAAAGCGACTTCAAAGTAAAAATAGACGACATTAAAAAACGGATCGACGTTGATGTCAGCCGCAGAAATGGGGCGACAGAGGCGACGGCAAAAAAAGATGTCGTGATGTTCATACAGCTCCCCAATGCGTATCTTGGAAAAGTTGAGCTGGCGGTCAACGCCGAGAGCATCGAGATACACGCCTTGCAGTGCGACAGAATGGAGCTTACGGCAAAGACCCACACCTTGACTCTGGACGGCGTGGTCGGGGCTTTGGAGGTCGACTGTAACCTTGATATGGACATCATCTGCAGAACCCTGCAAGGCGCAGTTGAACTCAATCAGGTGTCGGCCACCTCGAAAATCCACGTGCCGAAGAATACGCCCTTTGCCGTCAGCGTGAAAGGGATTGCCACAAGCCTTTCCTATGAAAAGGGCGGGAAACCGGTGCAGGCGTTTGATACGCCAGACGCGGACAATATGATTGAGTTAAACGGCATCAAGAGTGAGCTTGTGATCTGCACCTTGGAACAAGAGGTGCAGTGAACAAAGCACCGGGAGATATCGCGCGATATAATTGAGCTGCCTTGCAAGGAACTTTGGGCATTTTGGATCGGCACAGCCGCTGGCAGCGAGCGCCAAGTGTGACACAAACTCGCCGCTGCGCATTTGGCGAGAGGCGCGGCAATCCTTGCATTTTTTACGCCGGCGACCTCGGGCGGCAAGCCAAAAAGTGAGATTGCGCAGGCCGACAGGATTCTGACGTCGCTTGGCATCCGGCGTTCATGCCGGGGTTTGCCGCAACCTGGGCTTTCCATCCTGCTTGCTCTATCGTCCGCTTAGACGATGGGGCAAAGGGGCTCTCATCCGGGAAGACGTCGGTATTGCCGCTGTCATCCTTACCCGCTGCCGTAATTGAAGCGTGGATGGCGTGACTTTTGGCATATGATTGTGCCTGTCGCAAGGCTCCATCGCGCGTCCTCGGGGCGTTGTGTGAATGTGCGGCTGTTAAACAACGAGCACCAATTGCGAAGAGCTGGAAACGCTTGGCTGAGGTATGTGCTCCCCTCCTGTTCGGCTCGCCCCACTGGGGATCTGGCCTCGGTCGAAAACAAGCGTGCTTGCCGGCAGAGCTTTTTACCTGCTTGTTGAGCAGATCAGTTCAGTGGCACCGCAGACAACGAGATTAACATCATGAAAAACCCTGCAAGGACAGATGTCCCTACAGGGTTTTTTGATATCTGATGGGCTTGAGTTGAGCGCCCATCTTATTTATCTGGGTTTGCCAGTGCTACAGGAGGGATACAGCCTGTCTTGCCATTTATCGGGCTGCCCGTCTAGCGCATTTTTCAGGCTGTTGCACCCAAGCTGCAAAGGCCCAACTACACCTCCATGAGCATGGGCAAGATGATGGGGCTGCGCTTGGTCCTCTTGTAGACGGCGGAGGAGACGGCGTCACGCAGCTCCGTCTTGATGGCGCCCCACTCCGTGACGCCACCATCATGGCAGCGCACCAGGGCGTCCTTCGCGGCGGCGCGCAGTTGATCCATCAGCTCGTCGGCCTCCTTGACATAGACAAAGCCCCTGGTGAGCAGCTCGGGCCCGGCCAGCAGACGGCGCGTCCCCTTTTCGAGGGTCGCCGTGACCACGATCAGGCCGTTTTCGGCCAGGTTCTTGCGGTCGCGAAGCACCACGTTGCCCACGTCGCCAATGCCGCTGCCGTCCACCAGAACCTGCCCCGAGGGAACGGTGCCGCCAAAGCGCCAGCCGCGCTCTGTCAGCTCGATCACTTTGCCGATTTCGCTGAGAACGATGTTCTCAGGCTCAACGCCCATGGTCTGCGCCGTCTTTGCGTGGGCGATCATGTGGCGCATCTCACCGTGCATGGGCAAAAAGTAGCGCGGGTGGGTGAGCCCGATGATCAGCTTTTGCTCCTCTTGGGAACAGTGGCCCGACACATGGATGTCGGCCTGCTTGTTGGTGATGACCTCGGCGCCGCGCCGCATGAGCTCGTTGACAACGTTGCTCACCATCTCCTCGTTGCCGGGCACCGGCGAGGCCGAGATGATGACAAGGTCGTTTTCACCGATGGCCACATTTTTGTGGTCGGCAAAAGCCATGCGGTAGAGAGCCGAGAGCGGCTCACCCTGGCTTCCGGTGGTGACAATGACCAGCTCTTCGGGCGGATAGTGTTTGACCTTTTGAATGTCGACCATCACGTCGGGCGGCACCTCGATGACGCCAAGCTCAATGGCGGCGTTGACATTGTTGACCATCGAGCGCCCCGACACCGCCACCTTGCGGCCGTTTTTCTCAGCGGCGTCGATGATCTGCTTGACGCGGTGGATGTTGCTGGCAAAGGTGGTGACGATGATGCGCTTGTCGGTGGAGGCGATGATGCGGTCGAGCGCAGCGCCCACCGTGCGTTCCGACTTGGTGTAGCCCGGGCGCTCGGCATTGGTGGAGTCGGAGATCAGGGCGAGCACGCCCTCTTTTCCGATCTCGCCAAGGCGCGCCAGATCCATCATCTCCCCGTCGATGGGGGTGGGGTCGATCTTGAAGTCGCCGGTGTGGATGATATTTCCCAGCGGCGTATTGATCGAGAGGGCGCAGGCGTCGGGAATGGAGTGGTTGCTGCGGATGATCTCCACCGAGAAGCAGCCCACCTCCACCACGTCGCCATAGCGCACCTCATGCAGCTTGGTGGTGCGCAGCAGCTTGTGTTCTTGCAGCTTGTTTTTGATGAGGCCGCAGGTCAGACGGGTGCCGTAGACCGGCACGTTGATCTGACGCAGAACATAGGGCAGCGAACCGGTGTGATCCTCGTGGCCGTGGGTAATGAAGATGGCGCGCACCTTGTCTGCGTTTTTGACGAGATAGCTCACGTCGGGGATGACAAGATCCACCCCCGGCATGGTCTCGTCGGGGAAGGCGAGGCCGCAGTCGACGACCACAATGTCAGATCCGTATTCGATCAGGGTCATGTTCTTGCCGATCTCGTGCAGACCGCCAAGGGAGATGATGCGCACCGTCTCTCCCGCGCGTTTTTTCTGGGGGCGCTGCTTGCCAAGGGCGGCAGGCGGCGTCAGCGCGGAGGGGGCCGGCGTGATGGGCAGCTTTTGCGGCTGGGCCTGCTTTTGCTGCGGTTGTCTTTGCTTTTTCTTCTTGTTTGGCGCCGGGGCATCCCCCGGCTGCGCGGCGGGCGCGGGCCTGTCCAGGCCCGGTTGTGTGCTGGTCTGCGAGGTGCCGCTGCGCCGCGAGAAGAGAGAGGGCATCACCTGCCCGGGATAGGGCGAGGTGCGCTTTTTTTTGGGCGGCGCCGCCGGCGCGACAGTCTCGGTCGCCTCGGCAGGCGCAGCCTGCGCCGGCTGTGCAGGCTGCGTTATTTTCTCCTGGCAGGACGAATGGTTTAAGAGA
>CABRXB010000167.1 GCA_902474785.1 uncultured Eubacteriales bacterium
CGGCGCGCTCTTCCCGATTTTCTGACCGGCGTCGTCGGCTTTCTCGGGCACTTGTGCAAAAACCGGCCCCTCGCCCGCCAAAAAAGGACGTCGCCGTCTTTTCCCTGTCCGAAAGCGGACAGGCGCGCCCGCAAAGCGGGCGGGGCGGGCGAGGGGCCCTGCGGTCGCTTGGAGCGCGCCTCACTCGCTTCACTCTTCCCTGGAATCCGGCATATGATAACGATATCAGAGGTCGTACCCTGAGCACCCTGCGTACGGGGGGCTTTGCACTCTTTGCGCGGTCTTACGGCGACTTCCTCAAAACAGGCTTCCAGAAAGGAGGCGAAACGCCCATGTCTTCCTATCGCGCCGGATATTTCACTCTCTTTCACGCCATCACGCAGGCGCTCGAGCAAATGGCGCTCGGCCACTACGATCAGGCGGCCAGGCTGCTTCAGCTTGCCCAGCAGAAAGCGGAGGAGACCTTTTTGCAGGACGCTGACTGACAGGTGCGCCGCACACCCGGCATCTTCCGGCAAACGGATCTGCCACTCTGTACATGTTATCCAAAAAGCCCAACCCCCTGTCAAATACACAACACAAGGCAAAAAGGTCTAGGATACGAGGCTGGTATCCTAGACCTTTTTCTGCTTTGTATGAACCTGTGCTTACTTCACGAGCTCCAAAATGGCCATCTCAGCCGCGTCGCCGCGGCGGGGGCCGGTTTTGATCACGCGGGTATAGCCGCCGTTTCTGTTCTCATAGCGGGGGGCGATTTCATCAAACAGCTTGCTGACAACCTCGCGCTTGGTGATATAGGCCAGGGCCTGGCGCTTGCTGTGAAGGTCGCCGGCCTTGCCAAGGGAGATCATCTTATCGGCCATGGCCGAGACCTCTTTTGCACGGGTAACGGTTGTTTCAATTCTCTCATTCTCGAGCAGATAGGTGGTCATCGCTCTGAGCATGGCGCGGCGATGATCGGTTGGTCTGCCGAGTTTGCGGGTTCCGGGCATGTCTGTTACCTCCTTCGATAGGATTTAGATTGCCTTACTCTTCCTCTTTTTTGAGCGAAAGACCCAGGCTCTCAATTTTTGAAATGACTTCCTCAAGCGACTTTCTGCCAAGGTTGCGCACTTTCATCATGTCCTCGTCGGTGTGGCTGATGATGTCCTCCACGGTGTTGATGCCGGCGCGCTTGAGGCAGTTGAAGGAGCGCACCGAGAGGTCGAGCTCTTCGATGCTCATCTCCAGCACCTTTTCCTTGCGGTCCTCTTCTTTGATAATCATGACCTCGGCCTTCTTTGCCTCGTCCGACAGGTCGATGAACAAATTGAGGTGCTCGCTCATGATTTTGGCGCCAAACGACAGGGCTTCCTTGGCGGTGATGGTCCTGTTGGTGGTCACTTCGATGGTCAGCTTGTCATAATTTGTGATCTGGCCCACACGGGTGGCGTCCACAAAATAATTGACTTTGACGACCGGCGTGTAGATCGAGTCGATGGGAATCAGCCCGATCTCGGGGGGCAGCTCGCGCTTGTTTTGCTCGGCCGAGACATAGCCGCGGCCGCGCGACAGGGTGAGCTGCATATTGAGGCTGCCGCCCTCGCCAACCGTGGCGATGTGCAGCTCGGGATTGAGGATCTCAACGTCGGAGTCGCAGATGATGTCTCCCGCTTTGATCTCACAGGGGCCCTCGGCCTCGATGGTGGCCAGTTTATCCTCATCGCAGTGCAGCCTGATGATGAGCTCCTTGATGTTGAGGATGATCTCGGTGACATCTTCCTTGACATGCTCAACGGTGGAAAACTCGTGCTGAACACCGGCAATCTTAACGGAGGTTGCCGCATAGCCGGGAAGCGAAGAGAGCAGGATTCGGCGCAGGGAATTGCCCAGCGTGGTTCCATACCCCCGCTCCAGCGGAGACACGACAAAGCGGCCAAAGGAGCCATCCTCGGAGATAAGCTCTGTGTCAAGGCGCGGCTTCTCAATCTCAATCATGAAAACCCTCCTTATTCAAATGGTGTGGCACGACGCAGAAAGAGCTCTGCGCCGCAGTGCTCCAAACAAACGCCCGCGCTGCGTCGCACGCCTGGCGCGCGCAGCGTCTTATGTCTCTTACTTGGAGTACAGCTCAACGATGAGGGTCTCCTGGATTTCGAGGTCGATCTGGTCTCTGGAGGGCAGGGCAACAACCTTTCCGCTCTGGTTCTCACGATCGACTTCAAGCCAGGTGGGAACGGGGCGGTTGGCGTTGGCTTCGGCCACAACCTTGAATTTTTCGCTCTGCTTGCTCTTTTGCCGCACGGCGATCACATCGCCCGCCGACACGAGGTAGGAGGGGATATCGACCTTCTTGCCGTTGACGGTGAAGTGGCCGTGCACCACGAGCTGACGGGCCTCGGGGCGGCTCATGGCAAAGCCAAGGCGGTAGACCACGTTGTCAAGGCGGCTCTCGAGGATTTGCAGCAGGTTTTCGCCGGTGATGCCGGGCTTGCTCTCGGCCATCTCAAAATAGTGGTGGAACTGGCCTTCGAGCACGCCATAATAGCGGCGCGCCTTCTGCTTCTCACGAAGCTGCAGGCCATATTCGCTGAGTTTCTTTCTGGCCTTTCCGTGCTGGCCGGGAGCGAAAGAGCGGCGGTTGATGGCGCACTTGTCGCTGTAGCAGCGTTCGCCCTTCAGGAACAGCTTTTGTCCCTCTCTGCGGCAGACGGCGTCTGTATATCTTGCCATATCGGTTACACCTCCTAGTTAAACTCTTCTTCTCTTGGGCGGTCTGCATCCGTTGTGGGGGATGGGGGTCACATCTTTGATCATGCTGACCTCGAGCCCGGCGGTTTGCAGCGCGCGGATGGCAGCCTCACGGCCGGAGCCAGGGCCCTTGACGAAAACTTCCACGCTCTTGAGGCCGTGCTCCATGGCAGCCTTGGCAGCGGTCTCGGCCGCGGTCTGCGCGGCGTAGGGCGTGGATTTTCTCGAGCCACGGAAGCCCAGTCCGCCCGAAGACGCCCAGGAAATGGCGTTTCCATTCACGTCGGTGATGGTGACGATGGTGTTGTTGAAGGTGGAGCTGATATGCACAGCGCCTCTTTCGATGTTCTTTTTCTCGCGGCGTCTTCTGGTGACGCCTTTCTTTTGAACCTTAGCCACGTTGCATGTCCCTCCTTTACTTCTTCTTGTTCGCGATGGTCTTCTTGGGACCCTTGCGGGTGCGCGCATTGGTCTTGGTGCGCTGGCCTCTCACGGGCAGGCCTCTTCTGTGACGGATGCCGCGGTAGCAGCCGATCTCAGTCAGACGCTTGATGTTGAGCCCGTTTTCACGGCGCAGGTCGCCTTCCACATGGTAGCTGTGGTCAATGCACTCGCGCAGCTTGGAGACCTCGTCCTCCGTGAGATCCTTGACGCGGGTATCGGGGTTGACGCCCGTGGCGGCCAGGATCTTGGACGCGCTGGTTCTGCCGATGCCGTAGATGTAGGTCAGACCGATCTCGACACGTTTTTCTCTTGGAAGGTCAACGCCAGCAATTCTTGCCATATTTTCCGGTACACCTCCGTTAATACTTCTGATGCAAAGCGGCCTTTTTGCCGCCTTCTATTTGGTCAGCCGCCTACCCCTGGCGCTGCTTGTGCTTGGGGTTCTCGCAGATGACCATGACTTTTCCCTTGCGCTTGATGATCTTGCACTTCTCGCACATGGGTTTGACACTGGGTCTCACTTTCATGGTGTGTTCCTCCTTTTTTGCGGGGGG
>CABRXB010000168.1 GCA_902474785.1 uncultured Eubacteriales bacterium
CCCGCCCGCCTATCTGCGTGTGCTGGCCTTCAACGACACCGGTCGCGCGCTGCTGCGCACCTTGAAAAACGGGACGCTTCCCCTCATTGTCAAGCCCTCCGAACATGCGGACTTGCTCCGGGAGGAGACGCGGTTGACCGACCTGTACGCCCTCTTTGCCAGCAATCCCCTGCCCTGCGGCCTGGAATACACCACCTCGCCGCGCTATGTGGTTAGGTGAAGCAGCGGCGCTTCTGTATAAAGTGCCCCCAGTGGCGCACGTTGAGAGCCTGACTTGATATAATTTGCCCTTCGGAGAATCATCTCTGCTGTACTAGACGCTAAAATCAAAAGGAGTTATCTCTGTCCAGAACTCCAACCTCTTCCCCCTGAGGCAGATTGGCTGGCAACATCCTTATGTTGCGCATACCGGCTGTCAATGCACTTCTAACCCCCGGTGGCTTTATGGCACCTGTCGCGCCTCTTTTAAGCTGTTGCACCTCAGACTCCGAATCCTCCCCGATATCAGACGCACTTTCGGTTTCAGTCGCATCTTCAAAAGTATAACAAACCCCCAATCACCTCAATGCACCCTTGAAGTCAGGATGCCCAAACCCCTGATACGCCTCCAATATCACCCGCACCCCATTCCAGATGCGTCTTAGGTGCCTGAAGCGTCTTTTGCCTCACCGGGCAAGCGTGACTTTCACCGGTCGCTATTTCTTCCATCGAAATTTCAAATGACAAGGCCGCGAGCTTTTCAGCTCACGGCCCTTCGTTTTCTCCAACGCCATTCTTGCGATAAATTCCCGCATGTGCGGTTCCTATTTGGTGCCAAACAGACGGTCGCCCGCATCCCCCAGACCGGGGACGATGTACGCATGCTCGTTGAGCCGCTTGTCCATGGCGGCGCAATAGACCTCAACGTCGGGATAGGCGGCTTGGACGGCGGCGGCGCCTTCGGGCGCTGCAATGATGTTCATCATCTTGATGTGCTCCACGCCCTTGTCCTTGAGCAGCTTGATGGCGGCAACCGCCGACCCGCCGGTGGCCAGCATGGGATCGAGAATGATGACCTCGCGGCTGGCGATGTCCTCGGGCAACTTGCAGTAGTATTCCACGGGCAGCGTCGTCTCTGGGTCGCGGTAGAGGCCGATGTGCCCCACCTTGGCGGCGGGCACCAGATTGAGAATGCCATCCACCATGCCGATGCCTGCGCGCAAAATGGGCACGATGGCAAGCTTCTTGCCCGAAATCACCTTGCTCTTTGTGATCGCCACCGGCGTTTCAATTTCAATCTCCTTGAGCGGCAGGTCGCGCGTTGCCTCGTAACAAAGCAGCATGGCGATTTCAGAAATCGCCTCACGAAATTCTTTGACACCTGTGGTCTTGTCCCGAATCAGGGTCAGCTTGTGCGCGATTAAGGGATGCTCCACAATATGGACGTTCGACATCGTTTCTCATTCCTTCTTCCCAAATTTCTACGTTCAGCATACTTTCAGCATTTATACCGCTATCCATTTTACTCGATCGACATGATCTTGTCTACCCTGCGCTGGTGTTTTCCGCCCAGGAATTTTGCCTCAAGAAAAACGTCCACCAGTTCCATGGCGAGCCCCTGCCCCACAACCCGCTCTCCCACGCACAGGATGTTGGCGTCGTTGTGCTCTCTGGCGGCGCGGGCCGAGAAGGTGTCGGAGCAGACGGCGGCGCGGATTTTTCGCACTTTGTTGGCCGCAATGCTCATGCCGATGCCTGTGCCACAAAAGAGCAGCCCCAGGTCGCATGTCCCTTCAGCCACGAGGTCTGCCACCTTGCGCGCATAGTCGGGATAGTCGCACGAGTCGGTCGAGTTGCAGCCCACGTCCACAAAGTCCAGCCTCTTGTCCATCAGCAGGCGGATGGCGGCCAGCTTGAGCTGGTACCCCGCATGGTCGCTTCCAACGGCGATTTTCATAAGACACATTCCTCCACAAGTTGATTAAAACAGGCCACCCGGTATATCGTTGCCGGGTCAGGCCTCTTGTCGTTGCGCCCTCACAGCGGGGCATTTTTGTCGAAGCCGAAAATTCCCGCGGCAGATGGGTTTCACACAGAAGCCCAAGCTAATTCCTGCTGCATGCGCGGGCAAAATGGAAAAACCCGGATTTCCCAAACAGAGAAACTCCCCGTGAATTCCCGACAGACCCAGGGACGGCAACTTCGGCGGACACTTCTTTGAAGGCCATCTCTCGCTATGGCTGCACGGGCGCATTTTTTGCCGGCAATAGCCTTTTCACAGATTCTGCGGCCCACACGCAAGCGTCGGCCTGTCGTGTTCAAACAGAGCCACACCCCTGCTGCCGAAAGCCGTTTGACCGTTTGCCGCAACCGGACAGGGACGCCGTTTCAGCAAACCGGTCTTGCTGCATACCGTCACAACAGGATGTCGCGCGCAACGGGGCGGAAGGCCACCTCACCGCGCTCCAACCGTTCCCTCTCGGCCTGCGGCAGGCGTAAATAGACCGGTTTTAGCTCCTGCGGCAATACGGCATCCCCCTTTTGCGCCAGCAGCGCCGCGCCCAGCGCGCGCTGTTGACGCAGGTGCTCCGGGGCCAGCGTGACGTTCAGCCCTCGCGCCTGCATGGTCTGCACACAGAGCGCAGCGCCATCCCCCGTCAGCCAGATGGGAAGGTCGCTTTCCTGCAACTCCTGCGAGAGCGCCTCGATCGAAAGCGCACGATCCTGCGTCAACCGGACGAGCGCCCCGTCGCGCCAGGCAAAAAGCGCATTGTACACCTGACTGCGTCTGGCGTCCATGGCCGGGCACAAAATCCCCTTTGCGGGCGGGTAGAGCACCGCCATGGCCTCGAGCGCCGACACCGGCACACAGGGGATTTCCCCGGCAAACGCCAGCCCCTTGACGGTGGCAACGCCGATGCGAATGCCTGTAAAAGAGCCCGGCCCCACCGTGACGGCGATGCGGTCCACCTGGGCAAGCGTGCGCCGCGCGCTGTGCAGCATCTGTTCTATCAGGGGCAGCAGCGTTTCGCTGTGGGTATAGCCGATGTTGAGATAGCTCTCGGCCAGCAGCACCCCGTCTTGCATCAGGGCGCAGCTGGCTGCGCCCCCCGTCGAATCCACCGCTAAAATCAGCATGGGGCAGGCCCCCTTTCCACTGTGAGTCGCCTCGTATCGCTGTGCGCGGGGTTGTGGAGCGTGACCGTGATGGTCTCGGGCGGCAGCTCCTGCGCCGCCCGCTCGCTCCACTCGACGAGCACCACGCCCCCCTTTTGAAAAAATTCTTCAAAGCCGATGGCATAGAGCTCGTCGGGATCGGAAATGCGGTAGAGGTCAAAGTGAAAGAGCGGCATCTCCCCGCGGTATTCGTTCATCAGCGCAAAGGTGGGGCTTGAAACGGCGGCGTCTGGCGCAAGCTGCGCCGCAACGCCGCGCACAAAGGCGGTCTTGCCCGCCCCGAGATCGCCGCGCAGGGCAACCACGTCGCCCGGGCGCAGCTCCTTTGCAAAGGCGCGCCCCGCCGCTTCGGTCTCCTCCACGCTGTGGGTGACAAACTCTCTGACTGCCATGCTGCTCTCAACCCTCTTTATTAGAAAATCCCACGGATGACGCCGTTGTTGTCCACATCAATGCGCTCAAGCGCCGGCTGCTTGGAGAGCCCCGGCATGGTCATGATATCGCCGGCAAGCGCCACGATAAAGCCGGCGCCGTTGGAGAGGC
>CABRXB010000169.1 GCA_902474785.1 uncultured Eubacteriales bacterium
AGTAGTCAAGCCGTGTGCGCAATAAGCGATTGGTGTGGGCGGGTCGCAACACCAGTGCTGTGTCGGCCCCGTGACCCGTGCCGCCAATGGCCACGATTGACTGCCCTGGGACGATGACGCCGGCGTCGGCTGCAATTGCGCAGGCTTCCACACAGACCTTGGTGCCCTGCCCAAACAGACGCAGCGTGTGCGCCATGACTTCGACGGGATACGCGCCGCCAAAGGCGTTGCTCAAGCTGCGCTCTGCGCCGCTCAGCGGGTGCGCCGCCGTGCAGACCGGCACGCCGAGAGACTCATAATGGCGGCGTTTGTCGGAGGGAAGTTCGTTTTCGCCGTCTGCCAAAAATCCGTAGGCGTGGGAGACGATAACAGGTGAGAGCCCCGTCAGATCCTGCTGCAGCAGCGTGTCGGCCACAAAGCCGGTGCAGGAGGCGGCCAGCACGGTTTTGATGCCAAGTTCGCGTGCCGCTGCGACGGCCAGTTCGACCGTGCGCTGTGTGTTGTGGGGCCCGGGGGTTTCAAAGATGGTGGTGGATATGGTCATGGCGATCTCCTCTGTCAATGATGGTGGAAAGGCGCCCCTTAGGTCAAAGGGCGATTTACGGGGTTATACAGAAAATGAAGCGTTGCATGAACTCAAAAGATGCATGGCGCAAAAAAGAAAAAAGCGAGCGGCGCGCATGACGCCTGATCTGGAGGAATCTTACAGGAGCCGGTGTACAGGCCCTGACACCCAGTCAAGACCCTTGACCGGACATGGCAGAAAGCCATGAGAGCCATACGCCCGGCGTCAACTGTGCCAAGCACGAATTCGGGGCAGAAAAATCGGCCCCACTATCGTACTGCTTTGTGCTTCATTGGGGGATGGCCTCAAAATTGGAGCGCCGTGTTCAGGACGTGTCGCACCGGTCCGCGCGACACACCGGGCCCTGGCGCCCATCTGAAACGACAGAAAATTGGAATTGCAGCTTTTTGGGTATTTTTCAAGCCGACAAACACCCGGTCTCGGCCCCCAATGGCAAGACAGAACCAAGACACAAATCGGGGTGTTGCGCCGGGCTGGGATATTTCTCGAGCTGGTGATACATCCAGCTCTTAAGCGTCCGACGAGATCATTGATAAAACGGGTGAGGCGCGGTTGTCTTAAATTAGGGATGACCCGGGCCCTGCCCTTCGGATCGAACAGAAAATGGGGCATTGCCTTGAACCGGGAACACCCCCGGGCCCCCCAAAGCTTCGAGAAAGCTGTGCGGTGCCGAGCTTTGGGGTATTTCTCCAACCAATGCACCTTGCCAGACCGCCCAACTCGTCTCGAACAGGAATCGGGGCGCCGCACCGGGCCGGGGCATGGGCTCAACCGCCAGCAGCGCTGTCCTGGTCTGAAATGAACCGATCCGGGGCGCCGCGCCCAAAGTCTTTGGCAGGGCATCCGGCCGATGTCCACGCAAGGCCTTCGACAAAGCAGGCCGTCCAACATTTCGCTTTGAGCAGGGAAAATTACCCCAAAAGCAGGCTCTCGCCCGACGCCTGAAACGGCAAAGCCGCCTATGCCAGCACCGGGGCCCAGAGCAGGCGGTTGTCCGAACAGGTCGCCGTCATGCGGCCGGTGTCAAGCAGATACGAGAGGTAGGAACGCAGCGTCGACCCCACCAAAACATATTGGTTCATATCCATGACAAGATCATAGTGTGCAAACAGGCGGGCGAGCAGCTCCTCAAACACCATGGGGGCGCCCTCTGAGAGCGCGGGGATGAGCGTAAGCAACTCTTCGACTTTGGCGCGGTTTTGCTGCGCCAGGGAAGTGATGTCGGCCACAGGCTCGGCGTGGGCCGGCACAAAGAGCGCGGCTTCCATGCCGCACAGCGCATCAAGCGAGTTCAGATAGGCTGCCACATCGTAGACGAAAGAGACGTGGTACTTTTGGAGCGTGCCGCCCCCCACCAGCGCGTCGGCCGCAAACACGATGTTGTCGTCGGTGCGATAGCCCACCATGTCGAAAAAGTGGCCGGGCAGGGCAAAACTTGTAAGCCCCTGCACCAAAACGTCGTCGGTCAGCGGCAGCGCATCGCTGGGCTGGGCCAGCAAAAACTTGTTGCGCAGGGCTTTGGGCGGATACCCTCCGTAGAGAAAGGAGGGCTCAAGGATGGGATGCTGCGTGAAGGCGGCCTCAAGGCCCGGCGCGTAGATGGGGCAGCGCGTGCGGTCGGCCAGCAGTCGGTTTCCGCCGATGTGGTCGGCGTTGGAGTGCGTGTTGTAGACGGCGCGCAGCCTCCACCCCTGCTCTTCAAAGCGGCGCAGCGCCTTTTTGCCAGCCTCCTTGTCGTTGCCGCTGTCAATGAGAACGGCCTCGTCTGGCGCAGTGCGGTAGACGCCCATTTTGGCGGGGCAGTCGATGTAAAAGGTGTTTTCCCCCACCTGGTGCAGCTCATACATGGAAACTCCTCCTTTGCAAATTAGAGTGGTTGATCCAAAAGAAAACGCCACGGCAGCGCCTGATCCTCGGGCGAGGCGTAGCCGATGCCCACCCGGGGCGCGGTTTTGAGCGAAAAACGTGCCCCATCGTCTTCCAGCCACAGCTCTGACGAGCGGGTGGCGTCGTGCCCGTTGAGGTCGCCCGTGAGCTGCAGCGCCCTGGTCAGACGCCCGGGGCCGGGCGCCTTGAGACAGGCGCGCACAAGCACGGCCTGCGGCTGTTCCTCCTCCCCGGTGACCAGGTTGAGCAGCCAGTGGATGCCGTAGCACAGGTACAGATAGATCGTGCCCGGCTGCCGATATAGAATGTCGGTGCGTTTGGTGCGGCCCCTGTGCGCGTGGCAGGCGGTGTCCTCCTCGCCGCGGTAGGCCTCGGTCTCGCTGATGCGAAGACGCAAAATCTCGTCGCCCACGCGGTGCGCCACCAGTTTGCCCACCAGATCCGGGGCAACCTCCAGCACGTCGCGCGAAAAAAAGTCCCGCTCTAAGCGGCTTGTCTCCCCCATGCACACGCCTCCTTTTTGCCGGATCGCGCCTTTCGAAGCGCAAGACGACTCCGACCGTTTTTCTCATGATATAAAAAAGCGAAAGACTTGTCAAACGGGCTGGTATAAAGAAATCGAAAAACGGTCAAACTGTTGTCACAAGGCAGTTTGTCTTCCATAAGCTGCCACTGGAAGGAGTGATTTGAAATGGCGAAACCCAAGGGGCTTAGCTTTCGGCGCAAGAGCATCCCGCTGACGGCTCTGCTTTTGGTGGGGGCCTTTGCAGCGGGCAGCGCCACGTTTTTGGCCGTGCGCGACGCGGTGGTGCCGGATGACGACCCGCAGCAGGAGTACCGCCTGGAACTGCCCTCCCCGGCGGGCAGCAGCGTGACGGTGCCCGACGACGGGCAGCAGGACGAGCCCGACCCCCAAGACGAGGAGCAGCCGCCGCAAGAGCCGAACAACATGGTGGCGGTCGACCCCGCCACCCCCGTCACACAGCAGCCGCAGCCTGAGCCCGACCAGCCGGATCAGACCGACGACGAGACGATTTCGGCCTCGGCCTCGGGCGATACGAGAGTTTCTCAGCTCTATGTCAAGCCGGTGGACGGCCAGATCGTCAAGCCCTGGTCCAATGGCGAACTGGTTTACAGCGAGACGCTGGGCGACTACCGCGTGCATACCGGCGTTGACATTGCGGCCTCGGTCGGCA
>CABRXB010000170.1 GCA_902474785.1 uncultured Eubacteriales bacterium
TCCATCCCCACCCGTGAATTTGTTGCCATGAAATTTGCTTTGGAGGACACCATGCGATACAATACGCTTCTTTTTGACCTTGACGGCACCCTGCTCGACTTTCGCCTGAGTGAAAAGCTCTCTCTGGCGGAGCTCTTTGAGGCCCACGGACAGCCCTTTACGGCCGAGCTCCACCATACATACACCACCATCAACGACGATCTTTGGGAACGATACGAACGCCGCGAAATTGCAATGGACGAGGTGCTTGCCACCCGCTTTGCCAAAACCATGCTGCAGCTCGGTCAGCAGGTGGACGGCCTTGCTTGGGAACGCGAATACCGGGAGCGCCTGGGACGCAATGCGCGCGCCATGGAGGGGGCCAAAGAGGTCTGCGAACAGCTTTTCACCACGCACCGGCTCTATGTCGTCACAAACGGCGTGCGCCACACGCAGCTCCAACGGTTGGAGCTCACCGGTCTGCTGCCTTTTTTCCAAGAGGTCTTTGATTCCCAGAGCGTCGGCGTGCAAAAGCCCTACCCCGAGTTTTTCTCGCATGTGGCTGCCGCCATTCCCGATTTTCAGGCCCGCTGCACCCTGCTGATCGGCGACTCGCCGACAGCCGACATCAGAGGCGGCCACGATGCGGGGATCGACACCTGTTGGTTCGTCCAAACGCCGCCTAACGGCCCCGTCTGCGTTCCGAGCACCTACACCATCTCCTCGCTGTATGAACTGCCGCCCATCTGTTTGCAGGGTTAGCGTTCGACCTTCTCCCACACATCCCAAAAGGATGTGTGGGATTTTTGTCCCCGCCCTTGCACCGCACGGCAAAATCATGTATGCTTTAAAAAACACCCGAACATAAGAAAAAGGAGTGTGCAACATGAAACAAATTGCACCGGATACTCTGTATCGCTTCCAATTTGTCAGCAACCCCCGTTTCTCGCCAAGCGGCGAACACCTGGCCTTTGTGGTGCAACAGGCCGACAAGGAGAACAATGAATACAAGGGCGATCTCTATCTTCTCGAGCAAAGCGGCCCGCGCCGCCTGACCGCCATGGGCGACGCCAAGAGCCTCACCTGGACGCCCGACAACACCATTCTCTTCCCCGCCGCCCGCTCCGACGCCGACAAAAAGAAGAGGGAAAAAGGCGAGTTTTTTACCAGCTACTACGAGATCGACCCAACAGGCGGCGAGGCGCGCCACGCCTTTACTCTGCCCTTCCAGGTCACGCTTCTCAAACATCTCAAGGGCACCCGCTACGCCTGTCTTGCCTCCTACGACCGTATTTTGCCCACGCTCGAGCTCATGGGGGAAAAAGAGCGCGACAAAAAGCAAAAAGAGCTCAAAGATCCGCCCTACCACGTCTTTGAAGATCTTCCCTTCTGGAGCAACGGAGCGGGCGTGGTCTCCGGCAAGCGAAGCCGCCTGTTTGTGTATGACAGGCTGGACGGCACAACCATCCCCGTCACAGGCATGGAAGAAGAGGTCTCCTGCTTCGACTACAGGGATGGCAAGCTGCTCTATTGCGCCGCGCAGCACAGTGGGGTGCGCAGTCTGGATACCGGCATCTATCTCTACGACCTCAAGACCATGGCAAAAGAGACGCTGATGACGCCGGGCGCGCTGCGGGTGACAAACGCGCTGTTTTGGAATGATTTTATCTTGGTGCTGGGCAGCGACGGCGCTCGCTACGGCCGAAATCAGTCTGTCGTCTTCTACCGGCTCGACCCCGCCACAAAGGAGCTCTCGCTCTTTGCCGACTATGACCGCGGCATTGGCAGCGGCGTGGGCACCGATGCGCGTCTGGGCGGCGGGCAAACCATAAAAACCCTGCCCGACAAGGCGCTGTTTCTCACCATTCGCGACCACTTTTGTTTTCTTCGTTCGCTCGACAACGAGGGGCAGATCTCAGACAACCTGACGCCCGACATCTGTATCGACAGCTTTGACAGCTTTGGCGACAAGCTCGCCTATGTCGCCTTTGCCGGCAACGAGCTTGCCGAGCTCTATGTCAACGGGGAAAAGAAGACGCACTTCAACGACTGGCTGCAAGAGGAGTACAGCGTTGTCACGCCCGAGCACCACCGCTTTACGGATATGGACGGCTTTGAGATCGACGGCTGGGCGCTAAAGCCGGCCGGCTATGTGCAGGGCAAGACCTACCCCGCCATCCTCCATATCCACGGCGGCCCGCGCTCGCTCTTTGGCACGCTTTACCACCATGAGATGCAGGTCTGGGCAAACGCCGGCTACTTTGTCTTTTACTGCAACCCCCGCGGTTCAGACGGCAAGGGCGACGCCTTTGCCGACGTTTGGGGGCATTACGGCACCTATGATTACGAGGATTTGATGCTCTTCACCGACCACATGCTGCAAGCCTACCCCATGGCGGACGCCGCGCGCGTTGGCGTCACCGGCGGCTCCTACGGCGGCTTTATGACCAACTGGATCATCGGCCACACCAACCGATTCGCAGCGGCCGCCTCGCAGCGTTCCATCGCCAACTGGATCTCCTTTGAGCACACCACCGACATCGGCTTTTACTTCAATTTGAGCCAGCACAAGACAAACACCCGACAGGACGCCGCCTATCTGTGGGACATTTCCCCGCTCAAATATGCCGACCGGTGTGTGACGCCCACCCTCTTCATCCACTCGCAGGAGGACTACCGCTGCTGGCTCTCGGAGGGGCTTTCCATGTACACCGCACTGAAATTCCAGGGCTGCGAAACAAAGCTTTGCCTCTTCCACGGGGAAAACCACGAGCTGTCGCGCTCGGGCAAGCCGAAAAACCGAATGTCGCGCATGCAGGAGATTCTGTCCTGGATGGATCGCTATTGCAAATGACGTCGCCTCTTTTATTCGCCTAAGTGCCGCTTTGACCGCCCGACGGCTGCGGCCCGAAAACCGACTTACGCCTCATGACGCAGTCGTAACCGCTTGTGTCACGGGCGGTTGGAACAGGACCAACTACCATGCCGCACAGCTTTAGAAAAGCGCCCTTTTTCCAGGGCGCTTTTCTTTGCCCAGTGGGGCTGTGTCTGCGCCGCAGCTTGGAGTCGATTGAAACCGATTGCCGGGCCATGTCGGTCTGGATCAACAAAAAAGGCGCCTCGCCTAACAACCTTTCATCGCAATGGGGGCCCGGCCTCACCGCGCCGATGGCAACGAGCCCCTGCTTCACGGCTCTCCCGGCCATCGGGCAGTGTCGCTGCAACAGGGAGGTCACACCCAAATGGAGGGCACGCCGATGGGCCAACCGCCTCAGGCTTCACCGACGCGCTGTCAACATACGCCGATCAGCCCTGATCTCACACGCAGGGCAACAATCCCCCGGCAGGCAGCGCAACCACCCTGCTCTCTTTGGCAAAGCTTCGGGCCGATCCCGTTCTCACATGCCGGCCCGGATCAGATGGAGATTGGCAGCAAATCCCCATCTGTCGTCTGTGGCCGGCCCGCCGATGGTCGCACGCCTCAGGCCAACCATGCCCATCAAAAAGTGGTCATTGATTGACCAATCCATTGTAAGGCGCATTGCTGCCATAGCTTCTGCGCACATCCTGCAGACCGGAAGAGGGCAGCCTCATCCCAAGAACGCCAACGCCAATTCCCCGCGATTTTCCTCTGAAACCCTTGAAGCCAAGAAAGGCGGGGCCGATTGGCCCCG
>CABRXB010000171.1 GCA_902474785.1 uncultured Eubacteriales bacterium
AAAACAGCAGCCCCGTTTACGAAAGATTTTTGCAAAAGCCCCTTTTCGTCAAAGCGGCAAAGAGGCGTTTGGAAAAGTTTGCATCACGCGGTATGCAAAATATATTATACCACAATTGTACTTTTGTCAAAACCCACAAAAGAGAAAACCATAAGGAGGATTTTGTATGATTCGTCACATTGTCATGTTTCGCTTCCGGGAGAGCGCACAGGGAAAGAGCAAAGAGGAAAATATCGCCCTTGCCAAGCAAAAGCTTGAGGCGCTCCCCCCCATCATCCCCCAGATTCGCAGCTTTGACGTGCGCCTCAACTGCAATGACAACGGGACAAACTGCGATCTTGCGCTGATCGCCGACTATGAGAACCTCGACGATCTTGAGATCTACCGCGTGCACCCCGCGCATGTGGCGGTGGGCGCCTTCATGAAGGAGACGACCGAGCTTCGCGCAGGCTTTGATTTCGAGCTGTGAGGGGGGAGATCATGGAATTTCGAAAGACAACGGAAAGAGACCTCGCCGCAGTCTGCGACATCTACGCCTTTGCAAAGCAGAGCTTTGCAAAGGCGGGCATCCCACAGTGGCAGGGCGCCTACCCCGATGCCGCCACAGTTGAAGGCGACATCGCGCAGGGCATCGGCTATGTGCTTTGCGACGGGGACGAGGTGGTGGGCGCTGTTGCGCTCACCACCAAGGGAGAACCGGGATACAACTACATCTTTGACGGCGACTGGCTGACGACGGCGGACGGCCCTTATGTCACCGTTCACCGCATCGCCGTGTCGGGCGCGCGCAGGGGGCAGGGCCTTTCCAAGCGCATCATGCAGGAGGCCGAGACGCTGGCCGCACAGCTTGGATTTTCGTCTGTGCGGGTCGACACGCACGAGCAAAACACCGTCATGCGCGCAATGCTTGAAGGTCTTGGATATACGCAGTGCGGAACCATCATCCTGCTCGATGGGGACGAAAAAGGCGCGCCGCGCCTGTGCTATGAAAAACTGGTCTGAAGAAAGCGCCGACCTGTCAGCGGCGCGACCGCCGCACAAGACGCAAAAAGAGCGGGGCCGCGGGAAAAGGGCGTCCGGCGGGCGCGGCGGCAACCGACAGACGCGCAGACACGCTCGGGAGAAAAACACAGGTCGACGGAGCAGACTGCAAGACGCCGCCCGTGATTGCAAAAAATTTAAGGGCGCAGCCCTGGGCGTTGGAAAAGCCCGTTTTTGAAAAGCGCGGCTGGGGGCGCAAAGACGTCTTCTTCAAAAAGACAGACTGAAGTCGCGGCCTTGAGAGACCCGCGCCGGCCGCTGTGCGAAAGTGCGGGCGGTGCAAAGGGCGCGTCTCCAAAGAGGCGCACGCGTTCAAGCCGCGCTTTCTTGCAATGACGAGGGCCCGCAAGCGGGACGTCGCTTTACAGTCAGGTCGGCGGCATGCATCAGGAGACCATTTCACACCCGCTGCAAGATGGAGCAGGCCGCAGGCCCGGCCATTTGTGCCAAAGCGTCTGAAACCGGTCGCCTGCTTCCCTGCGTCTGCAGGTCAACGTCAACAAATCCGAAGAACAAAAAAGGAGGCGCAGCAACGTTTATGGAATCCCTCATCTCCGCAACAACCGACGCCACGACAACCTCGGGCGGCATCAAACAGACGCTTTCCGATCTTCAACTGTTTTCCCTGTCGCTCAGCGACGTGCTCAGCGCGCTGGTGCTGCTGGGAATCTGCCTTGTGGTCGTCAAGCTGCTTTTGCGCATTGTCGACCGCAGCTTCGACCGTCTGCGCATCGACCGCAGTCTGCGCGCCTTTGTGCGCTCGGGCGTCAGGCTGCTGCTGTACTTTGTCGTCGTGCTCATCGTGGCCGATTCCCTGGGCATCCCGGTCACATCGCTCATCGCCATGCTCAGCGTGGTCGGGTTGGCGCTTTCGCTTGCCGTGCAGGGGGCGCTCGCCAATCTCGCCGGCGGCGTGCTGCTGCTCACCACCAAGCCCTTTGCCGTGGGCGATTATGTGGAGGCCGGCGGCGTGGGCGGCACGGTGGGCGAAATCGGGCTGTTTTACACCCAGCTCGTCACGCCCGACAACAAGGTGATCTATGTGCCAAACGGGGAGATTTCGGGCGGCAAGATCCAAAACTACAATGCAAAACCCACGCGCCGCGTGGAACTGACGGTCAGCGCCTCCTATGACGATGCGACCCAGACTGTCAAACAGGCCATTTTCGCCGCCATTGCAACGGAGAGCCGGATTTTGAGCGATCCCGCCCCCTTTGTCAACATCCTCTCGTATGGAGACAGCGCCATTTCTTATCTTGTGCGCGTCTGGACGAGCAGCGCCGACTGCTGGGATGTCCAGTTTACGCTGACTGAGGCCATCCGCGCGGCCTTTGAACAGCACGGCGTCACCATGACCTACAACCATCTCAACGTCCATCTCGCCCATGCCGACCGGGATGGGGGACAAGGGCAAGTTGAGCAAGAACGAGCATCAGAAAAAGAAGGCGGCAAAAACAAAACCCCGGCGTTCATCGGCGCGCAAAATGGCGATGGGCAACGAGCATCGGGGTCTTAAGAGGCGCTGCGACAGCGACTCAACGCGCATGGCAGCTTTAGAGCCGACCCATACGCCGCACAGCCTCGAAATGGAGCGCAAAACGAAAAGCGCCGCGCCTTTGAAAACCTCCAGCGCGGGACGCTTAGCACAAAGCGAAGCAGGGCCTCTTGGCAAGAGCACGGCGCCAAAAGAATCGGCGGCCGGCAGATCCGGCAGGCTAAGGGGCTTGAACTTTGGCAAGAACGCAAGGGGGCGGCCAGAGTGCGTTTTCAAGGCGGCCGGGACAAAGCGACTGGTGCAGGCAACGCCGGGCGCCTGGTCGCATGTCCCGCCCCTGGGCGTGCGATTCGAAGAAAAGAGGGAGCGCACATGCGGCTTTTGTTTTATTCCAACGCGTTGACAACGACGCCGACAGGCCATCACAGCAAGTCCCACAGCGCCGGGCTCACCGTACTGTTGCTGCACGACAGGCCCTGCGGGGTCGATGTGGAGCTTGTGAGAGAGCGGGCGTTCACGGTGTCGCGCTGGTATCCGCCACAGGAGCGCGAGCCTCGATTGCGTCTGCAATATCTGCTCTGGACGCGGCGAGAGGCGCTTTACAAGCTGCTGTGCAGCGAGGGAACCCCCCTTCATTTTCGGCAATTGCTAGGCCGGCCCGTCTATGAGGGGGGCCTTGTCGAGACGGTGGGCGGCGTTCGCTATTGCACGCGCTGGTTGCGGTGTAAGAGACAGTCGTATGTGGTCAGCACGGCCGTTCGCCCACAGGCGGCGGGAGATGCGCGAGCTTGAGACGTTGAATCAGCCGCCCCTATCGTCCAGAGACAGACGGTGGGAAAGACGGTCTCATTTTCCTTTATCGAGTCAATAAAATTTTCCCCATGAGGACACTTTTTCTCGGACAAGGACTTGACATTGCGCCAAAACCTTGCTATACTGAATCCACTCGATTTGCTGGTGTAGCTCAATCGGCAGAGCAGCTGATTTGTAATCAGCAGGTTGATGGTTCGATTCCGTTCACCAGCTCCAACGACCAACATCTTGATATGATTCATATAGGGAGGAGTTCCCGAGTGGCCAAAGGGGGCAGACTGTAA
>CABRXB010000172.1 GCA_902474785.1 uncultured Eubacteriales bacterium
CGACGTGCAGCGCCGCATCTTCGGCCGCGAACACATCGACGCCATGCGCGCCGCAGCCCCTGACGATCAGAAACACCTTCAGGACCATCTGTCCGCATGGTGTTTTGGTGACACCTGTACGAGAGCCGGACTCGACGCGGCACAGCGCGAATTGCTCACCTTTTGTATTCTCTGCGCGCAGGGCGGCTGTGAGAACCAACTGCGCAGCCATATCAACGGCAATGTGGCGGTCGGAAACGACAAAAACGTCCTGATCGACGCGCTGACGGTGTGCATGCCCTACGTGGGTTTTCCCCGCACCTTGAACGCGCTGGCCTGTCTCAACGAGATTTTGCCCTGACCAATTCTGATACGACCCAGGCTCTGCAATCCGGCTTTTGCGCCGGTGTCAATCGGCGAGAGCTTTCTCGAAACTTGCAACCATTCTTTTTCCAAGTGTGTCTTCCAATTTTTATAACAGCGCAAAAAAGCGGGCCAGGGTTCTCCCCAGTCCGCTTTTTGCGCTGTTTTTTTGATATTTTCCATTGCACACAAGGAGCGAAAAACTGCCCGACCGACGGGCGCTCGTCGCGTAAAACCGCTTGTTGGTCACCTGCCCTTGGCTCTGTCCAACCTAGACGTCAGTCTAAGGGAAGACAACAAAAGCGCGAGATTTGCCCGTTTGGAGCGCGGCAAAAGCCTCACTCCATCAGCCCATATTTGACCTTGACCCTGTCGAGCTTGTCGAGCAATGGCTGTGAAAAAAACCACAAAAAGACCACGGTGGCGGCGGCCTGAAGAAGATCCATCGGAAGTCCCGCAAGACAGTAGCTCCACAAAATTCCAATGTTCAACCCCTGCATCCAGAGCAGAGCGGAGGCGGCGCTCAGAATCACCCCATAGATTACAATGGCGCTCAGCGCTCCAAAGGCGCAAAGAGAGCTTCTGGTGCGCCGCAGCAAGCCCTTTTGAAAGAGCACGCCCGCCAAAAAGCCGACAATCCCCATGGCAAACATCTGCCACGGCGTCCATGGCCCCTGTCCAAACAGAACGTTGGAGATCAGCATGGTCATCGCGCCCACCAAAAAACCCGTTTCACCCCCAAAGGCAACGCCCGAGAGTATGACCAGCGCCATGACCGGTTTGAACTGCGGCAGCATGAAGAAGGTTGCCCGTCCCGCAACCCCCAGCGCACACAGCACGGCGATGACCACCAGCTCCCGCGCCTGCGGTCGCCGCCCCTCGAAAATCAATACGAAGGGCAGCATGGTCTCAAACAAAATCAGCAGCGCAATCAGATTGTAGCTTCTCCCCTTTGAGCAGACAACTCCCACATAGAGCGTGAGGGGGATCAACATCAAAATCATCACGGCTGCGGCGACAGTGCGCCTTGGCAGCTTGCGCTTTTCAAGCGGCATTTGCACAGGAAAAACAGGCTTTGCAGCCGGACGCCACGTGGCGAGCGCAAAGACGAGCAGCGCAACGAGCGCCGTCAGATAGAGCCCGGCATCGCCGCCAAAACGCATCTCCCATCCGTCAAAAGGGGGAAGCTGCGCAATGCCGGCTGCTCTGACAAACACCAATGCGACCACGAGCGCCGACAACGCCGCAAGCGCCCTTCTCCAAAGAGGAAGGGTCGCAACGCCGCGCCCCGGCGAAAGGGCGGCCTTTGCCGGCGCAGCGAAGCAATGCGAGGCCGCGTCAGCCTTCTCAAAGAAGCCCGCCTGCGAGCCGCCGAAGGCGTCAATGGCGGGGGCGGCCGCAGCGCCGACAGCGTTGGCAGCCATCTGCCTAGCTGTATTGGTTCGGGCAAAGCTGCCCGCACTATCAGCGTCGTATGCACAACCGGGCGAAGCCAAGCTGTTTACAGCGTCGCTGACCTTTACGGCGCCTGCTTGCGCGAGGGCTGCGGCATTCACCCCCGCAGTGGCGCTGACGTCCGATGGCGCAGCGGCGCTGCCATCCATCACAACGTCGGCTCCGGCAGGGTCTCCCGCGCTGCAGTCGTCCCCACGATTGACGGCCCCAAAGCCCGCAGACGCGGCATGGCCCATCCCCGGTTCGCCGGCCTTTGCCGGCGTTGCGCCCTGTTTTTGTCCGGCACAGGTTTGCGCGGGGTCTTGATGCGGGGGCGGCGTCGCAAAGACGGGTGTTTTCTCTTTCGCCGCACCCAAGGCGTCTGCCTCTTGCCTCTCCTGCCGTGCCGTTTGACGCTCGCTCGCCTCCCCGTCGGCGCCGCGGCCGGCTCTGCATGCGGCGATCACATCCATCGCTGTGACCGCGCCGGGCAGCAGATCGCGCGCCATGCGGTTGGCGGCCGTGGTGTAAAAGCTGTTGCCGGAAAAAAATGCGCGGGCGGACCCCTGCGTCACCGCGCCGCCGTCAAAAAACAGGGCGCATCTGTCGGCGTGTTCGGCACAAAATTCCACGTCATGGCTCACCATCAAAATGGCCGCGCCGTTTGCGCAAAGCGTTTTGAGCAGGCCCGCAAAGTCGCGCTTGAAGGCGGCATCCATCCCCTTGGTGGGCTCGTCGAGCAGCAGAATGTCCGGTTCTCGCAACAACACTTTGGCCAGCGCCGCGCGCTGCTGCTCCCCGCCCGACAGATCAAAGGGGTGCCGCTCGAGCAGCGCCTCAAGACGGCAAAACTCCGCCAGGCTCAAAACGCGCTGCTGCAGCTCTTCCAACTGCGCGCGCGAGGGCGTGCGCGCGCCCTGCAAAAGCGCCTCCAGCAAATCTTCCCCAACGGTCTTTTTGACAAAGAGCGCCTGCGCCTGCTGCGGCAAAAATCCGATGTTCCCGCCGACGCGCAGCTGCCCGGAATGAGGTTTTTGCAGGCCGGCGGCAAGAGAGAGCACCGTGCTCTTGCCCGCCCCGTTGCCGCCCAACAGGGCAAACAGCTCCCCCTGCCGCACGTCCAGCGACAGGCCCTTGACAATGTCGGGGCCATGCTGCTCATAGCGAAACCACACCCCGTCAAACGTCAGTCTCGACGCGCAGGTCGTCTGCTTGTTTTTCTTTTCCGACCCGTCGTCCTGGCCCGCTTTCGGCGCTTTTTTCTCCCCTTGACGATCGCCGCCGGGCCAGAAGCGCCGGGGCTTTTTGCGCCCTACCCCGGCAACTTGCAAGGCGACGCAGGGCATCTCTGCGCCCCGCCCCTCCTCTTTTGGCGCGACACAACATTTTTGTTCAGGCTGCGCATCTCGATCAACGCCATTTTGTTGCGTTTGCCCATCGGCGTCATTGACGGCAGCGTAAACTTCTCTGCAAAGTTGCCCGGCGTCGGCCCTATCACGCTGTGCATGCGCAGCATCTGCCGCGCAATTCCCGTTGCCAGCGCAGGCGCCTTGCGCGCCTGAAATGCCCGCCGCCTTTGCATCTTCTCTTCTGACACAGGTCAAATCCAAGGGCAATCCCAACGGGTGCTTTTTCTGGTAGGTTTCCAACCACGCTCTCCCATCGCGCACGGTGACGGGACAGGGGGCGTCGTCCTCCACCGCCGCCCAAACGCGCATGGCGGTGGGCATGGCCTCAAACATGTCGTGCGCGCATGTCTTGAGCGTCTGTCCGACGGCGCGCGGATCTCCCTGGGCAATCAGCCGCCCGCCGTCGAGCACCACGGCCAGGTCTTCGCGGGGATTGGCGCGTCCTA
>CABRXB010000173.1 GCA_902474785.1 uncultured Eubacteriales bacterium
ACCCCGATCACTTCTTTGACTTTGAGATCACGTTCACCGCCGGCAAGAGCGGCCTTGGCAAGATCATCGACCGCTGTATCCGCAAGCACGGATTTGCAACGTCGGCCGAGGTGCTCGATCAGATCAAGGCGCTGGGCTTCAAGTATTCCACCAAAGGCGCCACCACCATTTCGGTGGCCGACATGGTGGTGCCGGAAGAGAAAAAGGAGATCA
This sequence comes from uncultured Eubacteriales bacterium, assembly GCA_902474785.1. Lineage (GTDB taxonomy): Bacteria > Bacillota > Clostridia > Oscillospirales > Feifaniaceae > Galloscillospira. Next base: position 214 of record CABRXB010000173.1, read on the forward strand.
TTGCCAAGGCTGAAGAGCAGATCGACCTCATCACCAAAAAATATCGCCGCGGCCAGCTCAGCGAGCAGGAGCGGTATGACGCCGTTATCAAGACGTGGGAGCGCGCGACCGACGATGTCACCGAGGCGCTCTCTGAAAATCTTGACCCCTACAACCCCATCTATATGATGGCCGACTCCGGCGCGCGTGGTTCGATGAAGCAGATCCGTCAGCTTGCCGGGATGCGCGGTCTGATGGCCAACACCTCGGGCAAGACCATCGAGATTCCCATTCGCGCCAACTTCCGCGAGGGGTTGACCGTTCTTGAATACTTCATCTCCTCGCGCGGCGCCCGTAAGGGACTTGCCGACACCGCGCTGCGAACGGCCGACTCGGGGTATCTGACCCGCCGCCTGGTCGACGTTGCGCAGGATGTCATCATCCGCGAGAGCGATTGCGGCACCGAAGAGGGCCTGTGGGTCTCCGACATCAAAGAGGGCAAGTCGGTCATCGAGCCGCTTGAAGAGCGTCTGTTGGGCCGCTATCCCGTGCACGACATCGTTCACCCCGTCACAGGGGAGCTGCTGGTCAGCAAAGACAAACTCATGGACAGCGACGACGCCGCGCGCATCAAGGCCGCCGGCATTGAGGCGGTGCACATCCGCTCGGTGCTCAACTGCCATGCCAAGCACGGTGTGTGTATCAAGTGCTACGGGGCCAACCTCGCCAGCGGCGAGGATGTCAACGCCGGCGAAGCGGTGGGCATTGTGGCCGCCCAGTCAATCGGTGAACCCGGCACGCAGCTCACCATGAGAACCTTCCACACCGGCGGCATCGCGACGGCCGAAGACATCACGCAGGGTCTGCCCCGCGTTGAAGAGCTCTTTGAAGCCAGAAAACCCAAATTCCAAGCGACCATCTCCGAGATTTCGGGTGAAGTGCATCTGGAAGACAGCGGGCGGCTGCGCAAGATTATTGTCAGTGACGACCAAAACGGCGACCGCAGGGAATATCAAATCAGTTATTCGTCCAAAATAAGGGTCGCGCAGGGAGAATATGTCGAACAGGGACAGCAACTCACAGAGGGCTCTGTCAACCCCGGCGAACTCATGCGCATCTCGGGCGTCCATGACACGCAAAACTATCTCATCCGCGAGGTGCAAAAGGTCTATCGCTTGCAGGGCGTCGGCATCAGCGACAAGCACATCGAGGTCATTGTGCGCCAGATGCTACGCAAGGTTAAGGTGCTCGAGAGCGGTTCCACCGATCTGCTGGTGGGCTCTCTGGTCGACCGCGCCGAGTTCCAGGCGGCTAACGCCGCCGTGCGCGCGCGCATCGAAAGCGGAGAAGAGGGGATTGTCGAGGCGCAGGCGGAACCGGTGCTCCAGGGAATCACCAAAGCCTCGCTCGGCACGGATTCCTTCCTATCGGCAGCCTCCTTCCAGGAGACCACCCGCGTGTTGACCGAGGCCGCCATCAAGGGCAAGGTCGACCCGCTGCTCGGCCTCAAGGAAAACGTCATTATCGGCAAACTCATTCCAGCCGGCACGGGGCTCCCCCTGTACCAGCACACGGAAATCCGCATCCAGGGAGAAGGGGAATGTGACGAACAAAATGAGAAGCAACCCCTTGACAATGAGGAGATTGCTGGAATATAATTAATAAGTCTGGGCCCCTGCCGGCAAGCATTTGCCGGCAGGGGGCTCATCCCTGTTTGAAAGGGGGCGCTTTAAGTGCGGGATTTAAAACACACGCCAAAGCTGGTGGGCGCCAAACAGACCAAGAAGGCTTTGGACGATGGACAGGCCGCGCTGCTCATTGTTGCACGTGACGCGCAGCAGACCATCACAGCGCCGCTTGTGGAGCAGGCCAATGAGCGGGGCGTTCCCGTTGAATGGGCGGACAGCATGGGAGAGCTCGGACGCTCCTGCGGCATCAAAGTGGGAGCCGCTGTCGTCGCCGTGCTCGCGTGAGGACCGGATTTCCCATCCGGCGCGGCAAAAACCTTTTTTGCCGCGCCGGATGGGAAATGCAAGATTTCCATCAGAAATAAACAAAGAAAGGAGAAATACCATGACCTTCAACCAGCTCGTCAAGCAGGGCAGACAGACCAGCGTCAAGAAGTCCACTGCGCCTGCGCTTCAGAAGGGATTCAACACCCTCAAGAAGCAGGCCACCGACCAGTCGGCGCCCCAGAAGAGAGGCGTTTGCACCTCGGTTAAGACCATGACGCCCAAGAAGCCCAATTCCGCGCTGCGCAAGATCGCCAGAGTGCGTCTTTCCAACGGCACGGAGGTGTCGGCCTACATCCCGGGCGTTGGCCACAACCTGCAAGAGCACAACGTGGTTTTGATCCGCGGCGGCAGAGTCAAAGACCTGCCCGGCGTTCGCTACCACATCATCCGCGGCACGCTGGACACCCAGGGCGTCGCCAACCGCCGTCAGGCTCGTTCCAAGTATGGCGCCAAGCGTCCCAAAGCCTAAGGAGCGCGGTCAAGGGGCAATTTTGAAGACATTTGCTTTGCCTGTATTTTAGGGTAAGGTTTCCAACATAGATTGGGAACAGCCTCTCAAATAAGGCACAGCGGGAGTTTCGTGCTTTCGAGTACCGATGATATCAAGTATATGAAGGAGGGAAGAAACGTGCCCAGAAGAGGTTCAGTTCCCGTAAGAGATGTGTTGCCCGATCCGCTGTATGGCAGCCAGATGGTGACCCGTCTCATCAATAACATCATGTATGATGGCAAGAAAGGCGTTGCACAGAAGATCGTCTACGACGCATTTGACATCATCAAGGAGAAGACCGGCAAAGATCCCCTCGAGGTCTTCGAGACCGGCCTTGAGAACATCATGCCGGTTCTGGAGGTCAAGGCCCGCCGCGTGGGCGGCGCCACCTATCAGGTCCCCATGGAGGTTCGCCCCGAGCGACGCCGCACCCTGGGTCTGAGATGGTTGACCAGCTATTCCAGACAGAGAAGTGAGCGCACCATGTCGGAGCGACTGGCTGGTGAGCTGATGGACGCCGTCAACAATGCCGGCGGCGCCGTCAAGAAGAAGGACGACACCCACAGAATGGCAGAGTCCAACAAAGCTTTCGCCCACTACAGATACTAAGAGCAGCCCGGTGCCTGCGCGGGAGGCCAAGCTGCTTTTCCCACGCAACATCACCGCGCTTCTTTTGTACCAGTGGATTTTATGTAAAGAAAGATGCAGGAGGACAACATGCCTAGAGAGTTCCCACTTGAACTGACCAGAAATATTGGTATTATGGCCCATATCGACGCCGGCAAGACCACCACCACCGAGCGCATCCTGTTTTACACGGGTGTCAACTACAAGCTCGGCGAGGTGCATGAGGGCGCCGCCACCATGGACTGGATGGAGCAGGAGCAGGAGCGTGGTATCACCATCACCTCCGCCGC
>CABRXB010000174.1 GCA_902474785.1 uncultured Eubacteriales bacterium
TGTTTTCAAATCGGCTCTGGCGCAATAGAGCGCCGCCGTATAGCCGCCCGGCCCGCCGCCGAGTATGGCCACGTCCACATGCTTTTGTTCCATGATCATCCTCCATATCGCCGGCTGCGCGGCTCGTCACATTACGATGCCGCCGTCCACCGCCAAAATTGCTCCCGTTGTAAAGGAGGCCGCGTCTGAAGCGAGGTAGACATAGGCCCCCGCCAACTCCGCAGGGTCGGCCATGCGGCCCAGCGGCGTCATGCCTTTGAGCGCGGCCAGCATCTGATCGCTGACGGCCTCGGCCACCATGTCGGTGCCCACCACGCCGGGCGCCACCGCGTTGACGCGGATGCGATAGGGCCCAAGCTCTCTTGCGCAGGCTTTGGTCAGTCCGTTGATGCCAAACTTGGAGGCCGAGTATGCAGTCTGCATCCGGCTGGCATAGGTGCCCACCAGCGAGCTGGTGTTGATGATGCAGCCCCCCGTCTCCTTCATGACCTTGGCCACCTCTCTGGTGCACTTGAAGGGGCCGTTTAAATTGATGTCGATCATGGTCTCAAAGTCCTCGTCGGTCATGTCGAAAATGGACTTGGACGCCGTGATGCCCGCGTTGTTGACCAAAATATCAATCTTGCCCCAGCGATCCACAACCGCCTTTACCATCTCCTCGATGGCCAAACTGTCCGACATGTTGGCCCCGATGGGCAGAAGATCGGCGTCGGGATATCTCTCTTGCAGCGTGTCCACGGCTTTTTTCGCCGTCTCCATGCGGCTGCCGCACACGGCGACGCGCGCTCCTTCGCGCACATAGGCCTCTACGATGGCAAACCCGATCCCACGAGACCCTCCCGTGACAATGGCGACCTTATCTTTGAGCAGCATCTTGCATTCCCCTTTCATGATTAAAGCCATCTTGTTTTCATGTATCGGGCGGGTCTTCCCGCCCAAAAGCACGCGGGCTTGTGTTGACCTCGAAATCTTACCGTTCAACCCTGCCCATGACAACAACAGTATAACAGATTTTTCCTGATTCGTCTTCTCCTTTTGTGTCAGATACGTCTATTTGACGCCCTGCTCCGTGAGCCAACTGTCGATCTCCGCCTTGGAAGAGGGGTTGACCAGCGGCTGAGAAGGCTTTCCGTTTTGAAAGAGCACGAGGCTAGGCAGCGTCAAAATCTCAAACGCATCGGAGAGCTCGGGCTGTTCGTCCACATCCACCTTGCCAATCGACAGCCTGCCCTCCCACTCCGAGGCCACCGCGTCGAGCGCAGGGGCGAGACGACGACAATACCCGCACCACGGCGCCCAAAAATCCACCAGAACGGGCGCGCCGGCCTCTTCGACTTCCTTTGTGAAATTTTCCTTCGTCAATGTTTGAATCGACATCTTGTTTCCTCCGTTTTGTTGAACATCCTGTTTGTGCGGTTGACCCGCCTTTCCATGTGTCATATCCTATACTGTAACTATATCAATTACTTTTTCGGTTGTCAAGCATTCCCAACTCTTTTTTACACATACGACACATTTCCCCGGTTTTTTGTACAAAAAGACACCGGCCGCAGGGCGTTGCCCCACAGCCGATGTTTTTCCTTGCAGGGCACTTGTCAGCATGCCCCACATCTGCTCTTGTTATCAATCGAATTGATCAATCCTTTTGCAGTTCACTGACCGAGGCCAAAGTGCGCTTCCACTTGTCTCAACATGCCCTCCACCGTGCTGTCTGCTACGCGCTCGAGCCAAAACAGATCGCCCGCTTTCACCGCATCATAGACGGGGCCGTTGACCAGTTCCAGCGCCCTGCTGCAATTGTCCATGGCCTGTTGCGGATTTGAAAGCGCCATGATGCAGCGGTGCAGCCCCGCATGGTCGGGCCTGTGATAGTAATCGTTTGCGATGAGCTGTGGATGCGCAATCAAAAAGACCAGGCGATCCCAGGATGCCAGCTGGTTTGCAAGCGCGGGCGGCAGGTGGAGATCCGCCACCACCTTTTTTGTTTTTGACAGTTCCACAAGGTCGAGCACCACCATCTGAAGCTGCTCCTCCATGCTCTTTTTGAGCCAACTTGCATATGTCTGGGGCGGGCGGCAAAAATACTGCTCCCAGCTTTGGAACCTTTGCGTCATGGCGGGCTGAAATGTCTCATTTGCAAGATCCCGATGCCGGTCATACGCATCGTCCATGTTGTAGAGGGTCAGGTTGTGTTTTTGCGCAAGTCGCCGGGTGATGGTGGATTTTCCGCCGCATGCCGTTCCACATACAAAATAGACGTTTTTGAGACGCTCTTTTAAAATATTATTGGCAATTTCCATGCTCTTTCTCCTTTCAAATTGACACAACAAAGCTAGGCCCCGTCCTGACGAGACCTTTGGCGACCCCAGTTAAATCTGGCGCAATCTGTTGTTGTTGTAAATTCGAAAAGACAAATACATCAGAAATTTCCTCCGAACAATCTCCGTCGGCTCATCGACTTCAACGGTGCCCCAGGTCGCTCCCAAGGGCAGTAAGCCGGTCAAACCAATCCGCTCAAATGGGTGTCCACCATAAAAATCAAATCGAGCACGCTGGAAAAAGGCTGCCGCTCCCCATTCAACCAATCGATCTCTCCCTGCCAAGAGGAGCTCAGGCGGGAGTCCACCACAAAGCAAAAGGTGGCAAACGCACCCTTTTGCGCGTCCATCTCCTGCGGCGTCAACCCCTCGCCCGTGAAGTCAAAGGGTTTTGGCGTGCGGGGAGAAAAGCTGCGGGACCGCTGAAATGCCTGGGGCATGTTTTTGGCGTCCATCAGCTCCTCCACCCCCAGCACCAGCCCACCGAGATCGGAAAAGGCCAGGGGTTGCGACAACCACCAACTGTAAACACGTCCGCTAAAGCGTCCACTTTCCGCTTTGTCCACACAAACTCGAAAAAACGCGTTGTTCCTGACTTTCTCCGCCATATGTATTCCTCCTCTGTCACACTGTTTCAGTCAGCCGTTTGGAGAGCCACTCGGGGTTGACGCTGTGTTGCACAGCCTCCTGCGCCGAGATCTTGCCCTCACGGACCAGAGACAACAGACTTTGATCCATGGTCACCATGCCCTCTGAAGCAGAATTTGCAATCACATTGTCAAGTTGATATCCCTTGGATTCCCGGATGAGGTTGCGCACGGCGCTGCTCGCCGTCATCACCTCGAAGGCGGGAGCCATCTTGCCGTCCACCGTGTGCAGCAGTTGCTGAGAGGCCACGCCCATCAGGATGAGGGCCAACTGCGACCGTATCTGGCGCTGCTGCTCGGACGGAAAGGCGCTCACGATGCGATCCACCGTGTTGGCGGCGCCCAGCGTGTGCAGCGTGGAGATGACAAGGTGCCCCGTCTCAGCGGCGGCAACGGCGGCCGCAATGGTCTCAGGGTCGCGCATCGCGCAATGCCGCGCGCAGGGCGACTTTATAGGAAGCGGTGTCGGTTGCAATTTCGCGCTGCGTCACCACGCTTTTCTGATGCCGGTGCAAAAACTCCAGCGGGTCTTCAATGGTGATGATGTGGGCGCTGCGGGTGGTGTTGATCTCGTTGACAATGCAGGCGAGCGTCGTGGATTTCCCGCTGCCCGCCATTCCTGTGATGAGCACGAGCC
>CABRXB010000175.1 GCA_902474785.1 uncultured Eubacteriales bacterium
GCGGGGCGCTGTGCGGTCTGCGTCAGAAGTGGGCAGGCATGCGCCGCCAGTCCATGGCCGATCTCGAAAGGGTTTTGTTCGAGCAAGGGGTGACAGCCCCAATCCCCCTGTTTCACACGGGTCGTCGGCCAGCCGTTCTATGGGGCGCCCCGCAGATGCTGCGAAGACTGCCGCCCAAGCTGTGCACTCATGGAGCGACTCTGGCCGAATCAGCGCTGCAAAGGTTGCCGCCTAAACTGTGCACTCAAATACAAAGTTAAAGAGAGCTCTACCGTGCACCTTTCAAGCTGTACGTACCGATCAAACAGGGCCTGATCCTGCGTGGGAAATTCTGCGCAGAGGCGGGAGATATGGGAGGCTCACGGTCAAGAGACCTGATAAGGTGCCGGCCGGTCTGCTCGGGGGCTTGATAGAGGCCGGCGGTCTGCTCCAGAGGCTTAATAAGGTTGCCGGTCGGTCTGCTCGGGAGCTTGATGAGGTTGCCGGTCGGTCTGCTCGGGAGCTTGATAGAGGCCGGCGGCTGATCAAGAGACCTGATAAGGTGCCGGCCGGTCTGCTCGGGAGACTTGATGAGGCCGGCGGTCTGCTCGGGAACTTGATAAGGTTGCCGGTCGGTCTGCTCGGGAGCTTGATGAGGTTGCCGGCCGGTTTGCTCGGGAGGCTTGATAGAGGCCGGCGGTCTGATCAAGAGGTTTGATAAGGTGCCGGCCGGGCTGCTCGGGAACTTGATAAGGTTGCCGGTCGATCTGCTCGAGAGACTTGATGAGAGGCCGCCGGTCTTCTTCAAGAGACTTTATGAGGGGTTTGTCGGCCTGCTCCACGGGAAGGACATCACTTTTGCGCAAGCGGCCTTGTCTGTCCCGCAACGCCCGCCATGAGCAGCGCCAGCAGCAGGGTGCCGCCGGTGGCGATGTGGCGGTCGGTGTTGTCGAAATACTCGTCGAGCGCGTGGGCGCCGCCGCCCGAGCCGCCGCTGCCGATGCAAACGGAGGGCACGCCGGCATAGATGCCCATGGTGCAGTTGGTTGCGCCGCCCACCGAGAAGGTGGGTTCGATGCCGCAGTCCTTGATGACGGTGTAGAGCGCCTCGACCAGCGGGATGTTGGCCGACTGGTTCACGGCGGGCACGTCGACATACTGCTTGGTGTCCCAGGTGACGGTGTCGGCACCCCAGCGGGCGGTCTCCTCGTCGCAGGCCTCCTGCGCGGCCTTCATGATCTGGTTGTGCAACGTCTCAAGAAAGTCCTGACGGTTGGAGCGGTAGTTGATCTTGATCTGCGAGTCGGAGGCCACGGCGTTGATGCCCGCGTCGTTTCCGGCGTGGAAGTTGGAGACGCAGTAGATGGTGCCGCTGTCGGGCGGGACCTCGATGGAGGCGATCTTGACCACACAGCGCGCGGCGGCATACAGTGAATTGGAGACCTTGCCGAAGGCGCCGGCGGCATGGCCGCCCTTGGAGTGGAAGTTGATCTCGCAGGTGCGCAGCCCCGTGCCGTTGAAGACGATGTTGCCAAAGCCGCTGCCGTCGATGCTGATGGAGGCGTCATAGGTGTTTTCGCTCATGTGCTTTTTCATGCCGCCCAGCGCGCCCGTGCCCTCCTCCTCCACGGTGCCCATGAAGTAGAGGTCGCCCTCGGTCTCGATGCCGCCCGCATTGAGGGCGCGGATGACGCTCAAAATGGAGGCCATGCCCGAGGTGTCGTCGTTGACGCCGGGCAGATAGACGCGGCTGCCCTCAAACTTGGGCTCGAGCACGGTGTCAAGCGGGAACACGGTGTCCATGTGCGCCTCTAAGATCACGCGGGGGCCCTTTCCCTTTCCGCGGCGCACGCCAATGGCATTGCCAAAGCGGTCGAGGTGGACGTCTGTGAGGCCGAGCTCCTTGAGGTGTTCGCAAAAGACCAGCGCCTTTTCGCGTTCGTGGAAAGTGGGAGCGGGGATCTTTGCCATGGCGATCTGCTGCTCAAGCGTCAGCTCCCCGTCGGTCTTGAGAAAGTCGAGCGACGTTTTGACGCAGGGCAGCGCCTTGAGCTCCGCCAGGGTCTGCTCCACGACGGGAGAAACGGTGAAGTTGTCCATAATGGGGCCTCCTTTTTGTACTGAAATTCTGACAAACAAAGGGAAATGCTTACAAATAATTATAAACGCCCTGTACGCTCTTTGCAAGCAAAACAAATGTCCGCAACAAGAAGATTGTGCCCTGTTGTGCCCGGACGGGGGCAAACACCACAAAAGCCGGGGGTGTCTGAGACGTCTGGACGCCCGCGCTGTTTTTAAGACGCGCCGGCAGGCGCCCCGAATCGCTGGGAAAATCACACCAAATCCCCCTGGCAGTCAGACCTGTCTTTTGTGCGCCATGTCGCGTCAGAAAGGGCAATCACCCAAAATTGGCGCGCACAGCGCCCAAACCTGCGGCGAAGTGCGACACGTTTTCCCTTTTCCAGCGCACCACTTTTCCCCCTTTGACATAAGATGAAGCGGATGGCCCCGATGGGCATTCGTGCCTGCGGCCTCATCCCAAATTTGGAACGTGGCGTGCCCGGCAGGGCGAAGGCGCCATGCGACTCTTTACGAAACGGAGGAATCCTCATGCGTCTGGAACTGCAATCGGCGCTCTCCGCCGAGCTCACGGAGGCCAATCTGCGCGGGATGGCCTTTGACGGCAGTTATTTCTATGTCCCGCTTCCCGCCACAAGACAGGTGCAAAAGCTCGACCGTCAGCTTGGCACGGTGGCAACGCTGTCAGTGAGCCGCCGCTATGACCTGCTCTACTGGGACGAGCGCGGCGGGGTCTTCTGGGCGGCGTCTGCCGAAGTGCCCCGCACCGTCTTTCGACTGTCCCCCACCTTTGCGCTGCAAGAGACCGTCACCCTGGCGACCGCCTCCTGCGACAGCACAGCCATCCGGTCGATCGGCGTCAACTGCAAAAGCAACCGCCTGCTCATCACCACCGCCTCCTGTGTCACAGAATACGAGAAAAGTGGCGCCTTTGTCGCGACAAGGCTGCGCACCGGCGCCGGAGTCACGCTTCAATATGTCTTGACCGTGACGCCCTACACGCTGATCTCTTACACAAAAAACGGGAGAAACTTCCTGGAGCTCACCGACGCTTCGGGTACCAATTTGGGCGACATCCGCACGCCGCGCGGCGTCTGCCTTGGCGCCCTGCTCTTTGATCCGCGCAGCGCGCCGGCCAGCGCCGCCGCCTATGTTGCCGCGTGGCGCGGCAACAGGACCATGGTGTTGCGCCAGCCCCTGTGTGTGATTCCCGACGCCTGCAACTTTGAAACAGATGCCGGCGTGGGCGGTGAGAGCACCTGCAACTGCGGTTGCAACAACTGGAACAATTGCGGCTGTGGCAATGTGGGCGGCGCAAACACCTGCAACTGCGGCTGTACCTGTGGCTGCGTGGACAGCGAGAGCGAGAACAACTGCCACCTGTGCGGCAACGTGGGCGGGGCGAACACCTGCAACTGCGGCTGCCATCACCACCACGGCAATGTGGGCGGGGCGAACACCTGCAATTGCGGCCACCACCACGGCAACGTGGGCGGCGCAAACACCTGCAACTGCGGCTGTACCTGTGGCTGCGTGGACAGCG
>CABRXB010000176.1 GCA_902474785.1 uncultured Eubacteriales bacterium
CACACCTCATCGGTCTGGGGAACCGGCTCCTCTTTGTCCTGTTTTGCAGCTCTTCCCTTCAAAATTTGAATGTTTTGACTGCCGTATAAAATCACGGAGACCACCATCATGCCGATACAAAGGGCAATGGATGCGTTGGAAAGTCCTCTTGGAATGCCGGGCCAGACCACATGCACGATCATCATCGCATAGAGCAGGCAGGTGGCGACCTTGCCATGCCACTTCGCCCCATAGACCCGTTTTGTCTTTCGGATTACCAAAAGCCCCGTGAGCCCCATGAACATCTCTTTTGCAATGAGCAGGGCCAGCGGCGCCCACATCAGAGGGAACCGTGTCAACAGACAAAACAACATGGCCACCTGCGTTAGCTTGTCCGCAACAGGGTCCAAAATCTTGCCCAGGTCGCTGACCGCATTGAAATGCCTGGCGATGTATCCGTCGACCATGTCGGTCGCCCCCGACAGCACCAAAACCGCCCCCGTTCCGATGGAAGACTGCTTTTCACAATACAACCACACAAATAGCGGAATCAGACAAAGGCGAAAAAAGGAAAGCAGGTTGGGAATGGTTAATATTTTGTTTTTCTGGCGGTCGTTCATCGTTTCGCCCTCACCTTCGTCAGTGGTTTTTGGAAAGTTCTTCTCTTACCAGCATGATGTATTTGGCAAACAGCTCAACACACGCCTGCCGCTCTTGTTTTGACATTCTGCCCACCGCCCGCTGCTCCGCTCCATTGATTTGCAGCACAACGCTTCTGCCGTATTCATCGCCGGCCTGCGTCAGGCGAATGATTTTTTTGTTTTTTGTGCCGGGAATGGCCTCAAGTTCCACATAGCCCTTTTTGACCATGCCCGAGATCACGGAATTCACCGTCTGCTTGGGCAGCGACCACATTTCGCAGATGTTCTGCTGCGAAAGGTCGGCGTCAACGAGAAGCAGGGCATACCACACCCAAAATTCATTGTCGGAAATACCGTATCTGCTGACTGCCTGATGATAAATCGCCGCCAGTTCCTTGACCTGTTGATTTAAAACTTCAAACGTTTTTCCGATGTCCTGTTCCATTCAACCTCCCCCTTGCAGAAAATATCCGAATTCGGATACTTACAATATACCTTGAACCGTGTTGTCTGTCAAGTGGTACAAAAAGATTTTTTTGGACAGTTTCCTTGTCGCACGTTGTCTCCTGTTCCTGCGCTGCAGAAAAGCCCCGGGGGGAGGTGGAAATCCTGTCATCCAAATGAAAAAATCCATTCTCTTCAGTTTCACCCCTGCAAGCCCTGTCTTATTCTCTACTTTCCCGGTTTTTTGAAAAACCCGGGTTGTTTGACCCATTTTCCTGCGACAGCCCGTGTCCGCGGCATCATTGCCTCTCCCGTCAAAAACACTCTCCGCTCACAGCCTCAAGCCCCGTTGCTCCCAAATCATCTCTGCCAAGATCGCCCTCTTCGCCTGCCCCTGCACTCTCCTTTGTGCCCATATTGCCACCTTGTCCTTCCAAGGCGCACATTTTCACGTATTTGCCCCATGGTCCGTCCCCTCTGATTTTTTTTGGAATTTTCCGGTTTCCCACTTGACATTGCCCCCTGTTCGCGGTATAGTAAGGCTGTGGTTAGCACTCAAAGAGATTGAGTGCTAAAACAGGAGAGTGGAGATACGCCATGGAGATTATGGATCTCAGCGAGAGAAAAAGAAAAATTCTCTCCGCCATCATCGAAAATTATATCGACACGGCAGAGCCGGTCGGCTCCAAGGCGGTCGCGCAGGCCGCCGGTCTTGGCGTGTCCTCCGCCACCATCCGCAACGAGATGGCGGAGCTCGAAGAGATGGGCTGGCTGGAACAGCCGCACACCTCCGCCGGCCGCATCCCCTCGTCGAGAGGGTATCGCGCCTATGTGGACTATCTCATGCAGCGATACCGCGTCAGCGAGGTGGAGATGGCGCGCACCAACGCCTTTTTGCAGTCGCGCATTGCAGAGCTCGAGCGCATCATCGCCGAGGCCGGAAAACTCATCAGCGAGCTGTCGGGCTATCCGTCGCTGACCATGACGCCTCGTCTGCAGGGCACTGTGATTGAGCGCATTGATCTCATGCCGGTCGACGGATATCAGTTTGTCCTGATTTTGGTCACCTCGGACGGGCTGGTGAAAAACCGGCTGTGCCGCACCCGTCTGCCGCTGCCCTTCGACCTGTTGCGCGAGATCTCGGATCTGCTGACAAGTCGTCTGCGCGACACGGCGCTCTCAGAGGTGTCCGTGCACCAGATCGCCCTGCTGCAGCACGCGCTTGGAGAATATGACTTTGTTTTGCAGCCGGTGCTCCAGGTCATCCACGAGGCCGCCATCTCCATGGAGAATCCCGAGGTGATTCTTGGCGGCGAAGGGCGTCTGCTCGAACAGCCTGAATTTCACGACCTCGACAAAACCAGAGAATTTCTCGACTTTTTGCAGGACAACGAAGCGCGTCGCCTGGTGCTTCTGCCCGCGCAGGGACACGAGGGCATCACCGTCACCATCGGTCAGGAACATCCGCTCGACCAGCTGCGTGACAGCAGCGTGGTCATGGGCAACTACATGCTGGGAGACCGGCCGGTGGGCGTCATCGCCATTTTGGGCCCCACGCGCATGGACTATCGGCGCGTGCTGGGGCAGTTTGAATATTTTACCAATGGCCTGAACAAATTGTTACAGGAGCTTTTTGAATCGCAAGACCCCAAATGAGAACAGTATGTAAAGGAGTATAAGGCATGAGCGAGGATACGAAAAACCCCGAGCTTGAGCTCGATTTGGAAAACAAGGCCCCCGAAGAACAGACGGGCGGCAGCGCGCCCGAACCCGAACAGCAGCCAGAGCAGCCCACCCTGGAGGAGCAGCTTGCCGAGCAGAGCGACAAGTACATGCGGCTGGCCGCCGAATACGACAACTTTCGAAAGCGTACGGCCAGAGAGCGGGAGAGTCTCACCGCCTATGTGGTCAAGGAGACCGTGCAAAAATTTCTCCCCGTGCTCGACAGCCTTCAGCTGGCCGACGCCCACCGCGACGGCAACCCCGAAGACATCCTCGCGGGTCTTGACAAAGTGCTCGAGGCGCTGTCTACAACCATGACGGCGATGGGTCTGACCGAGATCGACACCTCTGGGCAGTTCGACCCCAATTTGCACAACGCCGTGATGCATGTGGAAGACGACACACTGCCCAAAAACTCCATCGCGGAGGTCTTTCAAAAGGGCTACCTCTATCAGGATATCGTCGTGCGCCATGCCATGGTCAAAGTGGCCAACTGAATTTGCAAGCCATGCCTCAAGCAGCGTTGCCAATGTCTGCTGCTCTTAAACGCCGTTTTACCCAAAGCGATCTTTTCCCTGCCCTGATGCGGTAAACCGGCATGCGCCTGACAGGGCGTTTTCCTTGTTAAAATTTTTTCATCATACAGGAGGAACTTCACTATGTCTAAGATCATCGGTATTGATCTGGGAACCACCAACTCTTGCGTCTCCGTCATGGAGGGCGGCGAGGCAGTCGTCATCCCCAACGCGGAAGGCGGCAGAACCAC
>CABRXB010000177.1 GCA_902474785.1 uncultured Eubacteriales bacterium
GAGCCTGAAAAACGGGCGCTGCGGCGCTCTTTCTTCAGGCTCTTTTGTTCTGTCACCCGCGCTCCAGAGAGAAAACCATGGCTGCCCCAACCCCTACAACCTCATTGCATTTCAAAAAGCCCTTTTCTCAAGGTCTTGCAGTTGAACGCGAAGGGGACGGATGAATGACACGCCTTTTGTGCAGGCAAAATTACAAGATCCAGGTCAAAAAGGACACACCGGACGATGAGATCGTCCGGTGTGTCGCTGTCGTGCACTTGAAGCGCGGCGTGGCGCTTTTTGAGCTTGCTCCATTTCAAGCGGCCGCCATGCCGCCGTGCACAAATGACGTAAACGTCTGGCCTCAGTGCTGCTCCCAGGGGCGTCTAGCCCTCACTATGCTCAAGCAGCTCGATCGGATCTTCAAACGCGCCGTCCTGCTGTACGGCAAAATGCAGATGCGGCCCTGTGCTGTTGCCGGTGGAGCCAACCTTGCCAATCTGGTCGCCGACCTCGACCGGCTGTCCCTGCTCCACATTGATTTCACTCAAGTGGTAATAGTGGGTCAAAATCTCTCCATGGCGCAGCACCACGGCATTGCCCTTTGCCCCGTCGTAACCGGCGCTCTCCACAACGCCCTGCGCGGCGGCCAGCACCGGGGTTCCCGAGGCAAGGCCAAAGTCGACGCCGTCGTGACGGATCTCCTCTGCCGTGAGGGGGTGCACTCTGCTGCCGTAGGACGCCGTGATGCGCACCTGCTGCTCCTGGGCCTCAAAGGGTTGCTCAAACGTGAGGATCGTCTGCTTTCCCGGATCCGTGGTGGACGACACCTGCGTGTACAGCGCGTCCTGCGGATCGGTCAGGGCGTCCTGCTCCTGTCCGGCATACGCGCCCATCGCCACAGACGAGGCCGCCATCACAAGCAGGGCTGCCGCCATGAGCAGCAGGGTCTTCTTTCTCACAATTTTAGGGGTCATAATGGATACCAACCTTTCTTTCAAACGCTTCTTTTCCGTTCCAAAGGAGGCCGATATGATCGCCGTTTGGCGACAGGGGTGCGACAGCAGCAACAGCAGCTCCCCATAGTCCGCTCGTCGGCAGGCGGGCCATGCTTTGACCACGTGCTCGTCGCAGGACAGCTCGCAGCAAAGGTCGAGCTGGCGCAGCGCCCACCACGCCGCCGGGTTGAACCAGTGGACGGCGACAATCGCCGTCGCCACCCACTTGACGGCAAGGTCAAAACGCCGATGGTGCGTCAGCTCGTGGGCCAGCATGCCCTCCATCTGGCGCTGGGAAAATTCACCCGTCGGCAGCAAAATGCACGGGCGCAAAAGGCCCATGAGCAAGGGGGCGCTCCTGTCGTCACACTGGAGCAGCCGCGGCGCGCTCCCGCCGGGCCCGGTCATGGCGTGCAGCAGCTCCCACGCCGCCGCAGGCGCCGGTTTCGCCCTGCGCAGCAGGGCACGGGAAAAAGCCCTGTAGCTCCAAAGCCGCCACAGCAGCACAGCCGCCGCGCCCGCGCCCCACAGCATCGTCAACCACGCCCCCGGCGAGAGCGGCGCTCTTGTCGCCTGCACCGGCCGCGTTGTCCAGACAAGATCCTGCGTCTGCGCGGGCGTCTGTTCAAGAGCCGACGCCGTCATCTCCTCGAGCTGTACAACGGCCTGGTAGCTGACGCCCTGCGACAGCCCCATCGGACACACCATGCGCAGCAAAACCAACCCCCACAGCGCATAGAACAGCGCGCCGGGGACAACCCTGTGCAGCAGGCGGTAGAGCAGCGCCGCCAGCAGCGCCAGCACCGTGCCCGACAGCGAGAGCGAGAGCAACATCCAAATTGCGTCAGCCATGATGCTCCTCCGGATAGAGAATGGCGCGCAGCTCTTTGAGATCGCTCTCGCTGAGCTGCGCCTCTCGCACCAGCGAGGCCACCAGATCCCGTGCGCTGCCCCGGTAGACCCGCTCAACCAGCGAGCGCGTCGACCAGTTTTGATAATCTTCCCGCGACAAAAGCGGCTGATAGTAAAACACTTCGCGCTTCTGCGCGGCCACCGCGCCCTTGTCGCAGAGCCGACGCAGCAGCGTTTTCACGGTGGAGGCATCCCAGTCGCGCGACGCCATGAGGCGCGCGCGAACCTGCGCAATGGGGAGGGGGGCTTGCGCCTGCCAGAGAACCTCAAGCACTTCCAGCTCCGAAGCCGAGATTCTCGCCGCCAATTCGTTCATATCGTCCTTCCTTTCCTACAAAGGGTACAATTGTAACCTGACTATAAGGTTACACCTGTAACCTTATCTTGTCAAGACCTTTTTTCAAAAAAAGAGGCTCTTTTGCAAAAAACCTCCCCTTTGATCTTTCGTGGCGTGGATCTTTTCTCATTCGACT
The DNA here is from genome assembly GCA_902474785.1 of uncultured Eubacteriales bacterium. Taxonomy (GTDB): domain Bacteria; phylum Bacillota; class Clostridia; order Oscillospirales; family Feifaniaceae; genus Galloscillospira. The sequence goes on from CABRXB010000177.1 coordinate 2,363, forward strand.
TTACTGTGATATGATACAGGAAAAGCGGGCGGCAAATCCGCCCAAAACCCACAAAAGATCCGAGGTGCTCCATGAAACCATTGATTGTTCACTCCAAATTGCTTCACTGCTGCCTTGTGTTGATTGGCGCTCTTTGCTTTTGCTGCTGGCAAAACAGCGCGCTCACCCTCACACAGATCACTTTTGAGAGCGCACGCCTTCCCGGTTCCTTTGACGGCTACACCATCGTCCAGATCTCCGACCTTCACAGCAAACGCTTTGGCAAGGCACAAATACGCCTGCTCGAAAAGATACGGGCGCTCTCCCCCGATCTCATTGTCGTCACCGGCGATCTTGTGGACAGCCGGCGCTTTGACCTGGCCCCTGTCGTCGAACTCATGACGCAGGCTGTCGAGCTCGCGCCGGTGTTCTATGTGAGCGGCAACCACGAGGCGCGCTGCGGGCACTATGACGAGGTCTGCACAACGCTGCAAGAGCTCGGCGTGATCCTGCTCGACAACAAAAGCCAGACCATCCAATGTCAGGGGGAATCCATCACCTTGAGCGGACTGGCCGATCCCTTTTTCCTTGCGACGCCCGATTCCACGGGGCAAGCGTCGACACGCGAGGCGCTTTACGCCCTGGAACAGACGCAGAACTTTCAGATTCTGTTGTCCCACCGGCCCGAGCTCTTTGACCTCTATCTCGAATACGATATGGACCTGACCTTCTCCGGTCACGCGCACGGCGGACAGTGGAGGCTTCCTCTCGCGGGCGGGCTATACGCCCCCGACCAGGGGCTGTTCCCCCGCTATACCGCCGGGTTGTATCAAAAGGAGAGCAGCGGCATGGTGATCAGCCGGGGGCTTGGAAACAGTCTGTTTCCGCTGCGCCTGTTCAATTGGCCTGAGCTGGTCGCCGTCACGCTGCGCGCGGTGGAAAATTGAACCCCCGCGCTGGCGCGACTTTCTGACTTTGACAAGCAAAATGCCTTTGACATTATTTCAACCCTCGGCACCCCCCGCAAGCGCGACGCTTCTTGCCTATACCAAGCGGGATTACAACCTTTAATCCATGCCCCCTTGCGAGACGCGACTTTCTTTCAAAATTCCAGCAAGGGCGCAGCACTCATTTCAACCCACGTGCACACAAGGGGCGCGACGCGCTTTGCTTTTAACCTATCCGCTCATGTTTTTGATTGCAACCATG
>CABRXB010000178.1 GCA_902474785.1 uncultured Eubacteriales bacterium
GAGCGTTGCCACACGCCCCTGTCTCATCCGCTGTGGCTGCACCTGCTCATGTCTCATCCGTATGCCTTCCTTTCCCGAAAGGACTTAGTTCCTCTCGCGCCACGAGGGGAACCTGGTCTCCACAAAGCGGAGCAGCGCAAGTCCCAGCCCATAGCAGGCCAAACACTGCCCCGCGCCCACCTGCGCCATGATCAGCCAGATCGGAATGCCGCTGCCGGCATAGTACAGAACATAGAGCACCGTTCCCACCACCACGGCGTTGAGCACAACGGGGGGCAGCGGGGCCAACAGGCGATGGCGGCAGCGCGCCGTCAACAGCGCCGCCAGAAGCGTTGCAGCCGAGCCGAAAACGATGTCCCAAATGCCGCCGCCCCCGAAGAGATTTGCCAAAAGGCAGCCCACAAAAAGACCCGGCACCGCCGAACGGGGCATGACAAAAGGCAGCACGGTGAGCGCCTCGGCGACGCGTAGCTGTCCCGCGCCATAAGAGATGGGGGCCAGCGCCAGCGTGAGAGCAGCGTAGATGGCCGCAATGATGGCTCCGCGCACAAGACTTTTTGTGTGATCCTGTCTCTCCAAAATGGACATGCCCTCCTGTGTGAAACGATGCCGTTATTGTAACACAGAAGGGGTCTGTCCTGCAATGCCTGCGCCGCTGATCTCCCCTGTCTTGGCACATGAAGAGAGCGATTGAGACATTTTTTTCACTCGCGTTTGTCCGTTGTCTTTCGCCGCAGGTCAAAAGGTTTCGTTCGTTGGGATTCCTGCGTGCAAAAAACAAAGGCCCATATTCACTTTTTTCCCTTCAAAAGTCTTCCCAGGGCGATAAAACGGGCGCCGGCAAGCCGGCGCCCGTTTTATTGTTTTCTTCCCGCCTGCTTCAATTGATGCGACGGCCCATCTCGTCCTCCCGCAGACGCGAGAGCATCAGCTCGTCGCCGCCCAGCGCATCGACATAATAGAGGTAGCGATCCTCTCCCATGGAGGTGGTCAGCTCAAGCGCATGGTTTTCCAGTCCTCCGGCCGACGAGACCACCGCGTAGCGCGCCGACTCCATCGTATGCCCGTCGGGGGCGAGGCTTTGCGCGCCCTCGGTCTTCACGCGGGCCACGCCCGCCTTTCTCACGCTGGTGTGGTGCATCAAATACTCTCTGGCAGAAAAACTCACGATATCGCCCCCCTCACGCGCCACCGACACGGTGACGCTGTCGGGGTAAAAAAGCACATCCTCCCCCACATAGGCAAAGGTCGCTGTCACCAGAGCGTCCGATGCCTCGTGCGAGACAACTTCCATGGAGTCGTAGCCCTGGGCCTCCAAAAAGGCCGCCGCCGTTGTCAGCGCCTCCTGGGAGGACAGATCCCCCGCCTGCAGCTCACGGCCGTTGACCATGGAGACAATCTGTCCCCCTGCCACAGACACCTCCACCGAGACGTCGCCCATCACAAAACGGTAGGTGGGCAAATTGCCCGCCGTCACGCCGGCCGGCGTCAGACGATCCGCCGTCACGCCAAGCAGCTCGGCGGCTTTTTGCCGCGCCTCCTCCCCTGTCACCTCCTGCGCCTCAAAGAGCGCGGCGCTGACGGCGGGCTGCAGGGTGTGCGACGAATAGCGCCCATCGTAGAGCAGCGTAGGGCACTGCACGTCGCACGAGACGAGCGACGAGAGCATCTCATATTCGGCATCGCCGGAGGCAATGGATTGCTCGGCCTCATAAACCGACTGTGAAAGCGCCTGATTGTAGGCCAACAGCCCGGCCAGATTGTCCCTGCTCTGCTGCGACATGCCCTCCTTGCTGACAGCCTCCTTGCCAAGCGACGCGGCATAGTCGGAGAGCTGCGAGAGATACATGCCGACTTCGTCGAGCTCCCCTGCCGCAAGGGGGAGACAGTCGAGCGAGGCGCGCCCGCCCGACGCGGCGGTGGCCAGCTCAAGGGCCGACTGCCCGAGCATGGCGGAGGAGGAATAGGTCATGCTCTTGCGCAACCCCTCTTCGACCTGCGCCAGACTGCGGCTCACCCCGGACAGCGCGCGACCCGAAGCCGCTCCCAACAGCAGGCGATAGGTGCTCACGGTTCTCATCTGAACCAGCGCCACCCCGCCAAAAAAGGCGGCCAGCGCCCAGGAAAAGCATAAAATGCGGACAAAGCTCCGCTTTCGAATGGTCAAGAAAAACCCCTCCAAACTTCATCACATTTGGGGGTAGTATGGAAACGAAATGCCCAAAATATGCAAATGCGCAAAAGGCTCTTTTTGTGTTTTGATATCTCCTCTGCGCGTGTGAACCCTCGAAATCAAATCCGCCGATCGGCAAGGCGAATCTCTAGCAAAACACAAGGCCCCGCGCAGCAAATTCGCCATCAAACCCAATCGCCCTTTTTGTCCCAGTCGGCAGACCTGCATCCCTGAAGCTGCCGCCAGCGTTGAAGCCGCAGGCCCACTCAAATCACAGATGCCTGCACCCCTGGCTCAATCTCACTGAAACCAGCTTGCGCCTGCGCTGCGCGACTGCCTGTGCCACACGCGGGGCAAAAGGCTCGATTTGCGCCTGCAACACAACGCCGTCGCGCCCGCAACCGGATTTCTGCCCAGCGATCGATGGGCACGATGACGTTTTTCAAACCCATTGCGCTTATTTGGCCCAACATGATCTGCGACAATTTCAAACCGACCGCATCCAAACAGGTCGCCGACTTTTCAAAACGCAGCCGCTTTTCAACCGCATTCCAACAGATCGGCATGCGGCCCGATGCATCTCTTCACAGGTCCTCCGGCCTGCAGGACTACAGGCGACGCCCTTGCGTCCCCTCTTCACAACAGACGCAACGCGGCCTGCCGCAGCAGTCATGCGCAAACCCGCATTTGAACAGATCGGCTGGGACGCTTCGGTCGGCGGGACGCTTTGGTCTTTTTAAAAAAAGGAAGACCGGAGTTGTCTTTGCGGCACTCTATTGAACAGCTTTACACAGGCTTTGTGGTCACCTCGTTTTCCCGCTCCGACCGGCCGTTGTTGCAGCACGCCGCATCCCCCGGCCTGCCGTTTCCAACCAGACTGAAACAGCGCTGCAACCCTGCCCTTCTATTCCCTCTAAAAAACCTTACCCACACGCGGCAACGCGTCGATTGCCCGGCTATCGCCCCTGATTCATCATTTTAAAGCGCTTACGCCCGATCCGTCTTCCGCTTCAAACACCGTTTCAACGACGCGGTCGCAGCAAAGCGGACTGTAGCGCCAGCGGTCGATGTGCGCGGCTTCGGTGAAATAGCGCGGCGGCGGGGGCGGCGTGCGCGTGGGAAAATGATCTGCGATGAGCAGCTTGACCTTCATGTGGTCTTTCAACATGCTTTTGATGTAGACCACCGCCGTCTCGCCCACCGTGAGGCCGTCTTGCCACTCGGCGAGCCCCGTCAGATTGGGCATGAGCTCGACAAACACGCCGTAACTCTCAACGCTGCGAATGATCCCGGGCACCGTCTGCCCCGGCGCAAAGAGGGCGGCGTTTTCCTCCCAGGTGCCGAGCAGCTCGCGGTGGGACAGGCAGATC
>CABRXB010000179.1 GCA_902474785.1 uncultured Eubacteriales bacterium
CAGAGCCCACCGCGAGGGCGACATCCACATTCACGACTTTGACTTTTATACGCTGACCACCACCTGCACACAGATCGACATCATCAAGCTCTTCTCGGGCGGATTTTCCACCGGACACGGCTTTTTGCGCGAACCCAACGACATTCAAAGCTATGCGGCGCTGGCCTGCATCGCGCTTCAGTCCAATCAAAACGACCAGCATGGCGGGCAGAGCATTGTCAACTTTGACTACGGCCTTGCCATCGGCGTTGCCAAGACCTTCCGCCGCAAATATGTGGAGGCGCTGGCCTCGGCCTGCGAGCTGCTGACGCCCTGGGCTGTCATCGACAAGGACAAGCTCAAGGAGATCGTGGCAGACTTAAACGAGAAGGGCATCGCCCCCTGTCTTGCCGGCCGCAAGGAGGCCGACGAGGTGCTCGACCAGGTGCTCGAGCAGGCCGGCATTGCCGACGAGGGACAGCGCGCGACGCTGCTCTCCTATGCGCAGCGCCACGCGACGGCCGACACCGACCGCGCCACGTTCCAGGCGATGGAGGCGCTCATTCACAACCTCAACACGATGCATTCGCGCGCCGGCGCGCAGACGCCGTTTAGCTCCATCAACTATGGGATGGACACCTCGCCAGAGGGCCAGATGGTCATCAAAAACGTGCTGCTGGCGCAGGAGGCGGGCCTGGGCTTTGGAGAGACGCCCATTTTTCCCATCCACATCTTCCGGGTCAAAGAGGGCGTCAACTACAATCCCGGCGAGCCCAACTATGAGCTCTTCCGCCTGGCCTGTCGTGTGTCGGCCAAACGCCTGTTCCCCAACTTCGCCTTTCAGGATGCGCCTTACAACATGGCCTTTTACAAGGAGGGCGACCCCACCACGGAAATTGCCTATATGGGCTGCCGCACCCGCGTGGTGGCCAATGTCTACGACCCCACCCGCCAGACCACCTATGGCAGGGGCAATTTGAGCTTCACCTCCATCAACCTGCCGCGCATCGGCATTCGCGCCAAGGGCGACATCGACGCCTTTTTCGAGGATCTCGAGCGCAAACTCGACCTGGCCTGCGATCAGCTCTACGACCGCTTCAAGCTGATTTCACAAAAGACGGTGCGCAACTTTCCCTTCCTGATGGGGCAGGGAGTCTGGATTGACTCCGAAAAGCTCGGGCCGGACGACAGCGTGGCCGAGGTTTTGAAGCACGGCACCCTGTCGCTGGGCTTCATCGGCCTGGCTGAAACGCTGGTGGCGCTGACCGGCAAGCACCATGGGCAGACGGTGGAGGCGCAAAATCTGGGGCTTGACATTGTCAACTTCATGCGCCGTTACCTCGACAACAAATCCAAGGAGACGGGGCTCAACTTCACGCTTCTGGCCACGCCTGCCGAGGGGCTCTCAGGCCGGTTTGTACGCATGGATCGCAAGCGGTTCGGCGTCATCCCCGGCGTGACCGACAGGGAGTATTACACCAACAGCTTTCATGTGCCGGTCTACTATGAGATCAAGGCCATTGACAAGATCAACATCGAAGCCCCCTACCACGCGCTGACCAACGCCGGCCACATCTCCTACGTCGAGCTCGACGGCGACACGGCCAACAACCTCGAGGCGTTTGAGGCCATCGTGCGTGCCATGCACGACGCCGGCATCGGCTATGGCAGCATCAACCACCCCGTCGATCGCGACCCCATCTGTGGATACAGCGGCATCATCGGGGACACCTGCCCCAAGTGTGGTCGCCATGAGGACGAGGGCGGGCTCGGCTTTGAGCGCATCCGCAGCATCACTGGCTATCTGGTGGGCACGCTCGACCGTTTCAACGACGCCAAGCGCGCCGAGGAGAGAGACCGCGTCAAGCACGGGCTTTAAAAGACGCCTTTGCGAAAGGAGCTCCTGACGGCTGACAAGGGCGTTCGGGAGTAGTGTGCCATTCGATTTTTGGATTTCTCAAGCGGCAGAGACGAAAACTCAACTTCGAGGCGGCGTCGGGCGGCTGCGGCCACTGGAGTTGGCGCCCGAAGTTATAAGGCCGCTGTCGTCCAGAGAAGCTTTTTCAGGCTGCACGCACCCGACGTTCCTCCATTGGGGTCTTCAGGCGTTGCTTGAGGGGGGCAAAAAGACCTGCCCTTGGATGACGCAAAAAGCACATGACCCCACATCAACGCCCGTACTCAAAGCGCGGGTAAGGCATAAGAGATAGCCCGAGAAAATGTGGTTGCGCGGATGTCTGGGACGTCTGAAGATCTCGCTTTGAGCGACCTCAGGGCGTGCGCCCCGGCGTTTGCGCTCAAGGCTGCGGGGTTGTGCCTGCTCATGCTCTTGATTGTCAGCATGGGAAGCTCACCAAAAGACATTGCATACGCTTTAGCAACCGATTTCCCAACTTCTTTGCGGCGCCTTAAGGCCCGGAGACGTCGGACATACGCTCCGTCGGCGCTTGATTGTCTCGGTTTGGCCCGTCGGCCATTGAAGTCTTCTTTGTTGCCACAGGCGCGCAAACAAATGGAAAAGACCAAAAAGGGCGGGCGGCTTTGTCCGCCCCCTTTTTCCCAACTGACCTACGGACAGATAGGCCGGCACAAGAATTGACCCGACGCTCGTTGGGAACAGAAAGGGAGGCGCATGCATGGATCTTCTGTCAAGCCTGCTCTTTTTCACAGAGGCTGTGGGAGTGGTGGCCTTTTGCATTTCTGGCGCCAGCGTCGCCATTGAAAAAGATCTTGATCTGTTTGGCATCATCGTGCTGGGCGTCACCACGGCCACGGGGGGCGGCGTGATCCGCGATCTGCTGCTGGGGGTGACGCCGCCCGCCATGTTCCAAAACCCCATCTATGCACAGATGGCCTTTTTTACGGCGCTGCTTATGTTTTGCCTCGGACGATTTGGCACGCCCACGCTCAAGCGGCACAAGGCCCTGTTTCAGGCTGCCGTGGAGGTGTGCGACGCGGTGGGTTTGGGCGTCTTTGCCGTCACCGGCGTCTATGCCGCGCAGGTCGCAGGCTATCGGGACAACGGGTTTTTAGCTATTTTTGTGGGCGTGGTGACCGGCATTGGCGGAGGCGTCCTGCGCGACATCATGGCCGGAGAAATCCCCTTTGTGCTCAACAAGCGCATCTATGCGCTGGCGGCCCTGATGGGTGCGATGTGCTATTACTGGGTCGACCAAGGGGGCCATTCCGGGGCTATGTTTTGGGGCATTTTGCTCACGGTGCTCATCCGTGTTCTGGCTGAGCACTATGGCTGGCAGCTCCCCAAAGCGCACCCCAGGGCAAAAAAGAAGGAGGAAGGCGCATGACAGATCAACTGGTGATGCTGGCCGGCATCGTGCAAAATTCCATTGTGGATGGGCCGGGCATTCGAATGACGGTTTTTACGCAGGGGTGTCCGCACCGCTGCCCCGGCTGCCACAATCCGCAGACACATCCCTTTGAAGGGGGAGAACCCGCCAGCGTGGAACAGCTCATCGAAAAGGTGGAGACCGACAGGCTGCTCGGCGGCGTCACGCTCTCTGGCGGCGAGCCCTTTTGTCAGGCCGCGCCGCTCG
>CABRXB010000180.1 GCA_902474785.1 uncultured Eubacteriales bacterium
TGCAGCGACGGCGGCATACTCGCGCAGTTCCTCCATCGAAAGATCTGTCTTGGTGGCGCGGATGTTGTCGGCAATGGTGCGCGAGAACAGGAACGGCTCTTGCAGCACCAGGCCAATTTGAGAGCGCAGGCAGCGGCGCGAGATGGTGCGAATGTCCACCCCGTCAATGAGGATGGAGCCCTGGCCCTCCGGCAGCTCATAGAGCCTTGGGACGAGGTGGGCAATGGTGGACTTGCCGGAGCCGGTTCCGCCCAAAATGGCAAGAGTCTGTCCGGCTTTCACTGTAAAGGTGATATCCTTGATGATTGGGTTTTCGTCATATCCAAAGGTGACATGATCAAAGGTGAGCTCCCCTTCGAAGGGAAACTCCAGGGCGTCTTGGGGATCCTGTTCGGGCTCGACATCCAAAATCTCACGAATACGCTGAATCGAAACCCCATTTCGGCTCATATCGGAGAGGATGCGCCCCAGAGAACGCACCGGCCAGATCAAATAGGAGTTGTAGGTCATCAGCGCGATCAACCCGCCCAGCAGCAGCCCGTCGCCCAGGACAACGGCGCGAACCCCCAGCACCAAAATCACGGTGTTTTGCAAGCCGGTGGCCAGGTCGCCAATGCCCCAGTAAAGACCCATGAGATTTACCGCTCGTTGAGGCGGTTGAACTTGTCGAGCTCGTAACGTTCTCTGCCAAAGGCGCGCACCACGCGCACGCCAGTGAGGTTTTCCTGTACGGCTGTCATCACGTCGCCCTCGGCCTCATCCGCCTTCAAAAAGCGGTCCCCAGCCTTTTTGTAGAAAAAGATTGAATAAGCGGCAATGACGGGCATGAAGGCCAGCGCCACCAGCGAAAGCTCGACGTGGATGGACAGCATCATCCCTGTGGCGACCACAATCATGACAACCACGCGCACAAGCTCGATGAGCTGCTGCGACAAAAAAGCGCGAATGGTCTCAAGATCGGAGGTGCAGCGCTGGATGATGTCGCCTGTCTGAATCTTGATGTGCCATTCGAAGGGTAGACGCTGTGTCAAGGAAAACAGCTTGTCACGCAGATTTTTGACAGTTCCCTCCGCAAAGAGCGCCACATGGTATCGGCGCTGAAAGTTGGTGAGTGCGGACAGCAGCGCAAAGGCGATTGCCACAACTGCGGGAATCCAAAGATTTTGTCGAAGCATCTCGCGCGGCGCCACCTGGTTGAGCCAACTCACAAAGGCGGCGGGCAAATCAAAGGGATGGCTGTCGATGATGGAGTCGATTGTCACCTTGATGACCTGTGGGGTCAAAAAGGAAAAGATGGTGGAAAAAACAGTGGCAACCAGCGCCGAGATGAGCAGCCACCGGTATCCTGTAGAATACTGCAATAAAAAAGAGAGCATCCCCTGCTTTTCCCCTTTTTTTATGGTTTTTTCCTGCATGTAACCCCTCCTACAACAATGCTTTTATCTTCACAAGAAGGGACGGCGCAAGGCCGTCCTTCTCAAATCCATTTATTTCATCTTCTATTCTACACGATTCTCTATTCTGAAACAAGTCCCAGATGAATCTTATCCTTCAAAATTCCGAAAAAAGAATGTTTGTCGAGGGGGCTCTTGCGGTGTCGCGTTTGAATCTGCCTTTGAGTATATCTGCTTGTACAGCAGGCGGGCTGCGACGGCGAAAACGGCGCAAGATTCGACCGTCTTTTTGTCGCCTTAGGAGGGATGCTGCTTTTCTGTTTGAATGCCCAAGTTGCAGCTTTATTAGAAAAGATTGGCTGACACGCTTTCCCAAAGTGTTGGAGCTTCAGGATTTAAAACAAAATTTTAAAATGCCGAAATGCAATGGCTGCTTTACAAGGAAAAGCCCCCGCCTTTCCAAAGAAAAAGCGGGGGCTTTTGTAAAAATCGTTTTCTTGCAAATGCTGAAGAAATTTTTACTTCTTGTAGATGCCTCTGGCCACATACTCGGTGTGGAGCAGGTGGTGAGCCTTCTCACTGCCAGGCTCGCCAAGATAGGTGTCATACAGCTCCTTGACGACCGGGTTCTCATGGCTCTTACGCAGGGTCATGCCGGCATCCTCAGAGTAGAGGGCCTTGGCACGCTCAGCACGCAGGTCGACGAAGTTTCTGACCTGTCCGGGCTGATGGGGCTGTCCGCCGCCGTTGACGCAACCGCCGGGGCAGGCCATAACTTCCACGAAGTGGTAGTCGGCTTCGCCGGCTCTGATCTTGTCGAGCAGCTTGGTGGCATTCTCCAGACCGGAGGTGACGGCGACGCGCACTTTGGTGCCAGCCAGATCGTATTCGGCCTCCTTGACCGCCTCAATGCCACGCACATCGTGGAATTCAAGGCTCTCAAGGGGTTTGCCGGTGACGATCTCGGCAACGGTACGCAGGGCCGCTTCCATAACGCCGCCGGTGGCGCCAAAGATATGGCCGGCGCCGGAGGCAACGCCGAAGACGGGATCAGCAGTCTCATCTTCAAGCTGGGTGAACTCAATGCCGGCACGACGGATCATGGCGGCCAGTTCTCTGGTGGTCAAAGAGACGTCGACATCGGGAACGCCAGCGGCATTCTGATGATCTCTGGAGACCTCGAACTTCTTGGCGGTGCAGGGCATGATGGAGACGACAAAGATGTCCTTGGGGTCGATGCCAGCCTTCTCAGCGTAGTAGGTCTTGACCAGGGCGCCGAACATCTGCTGGGGCGACTTGCAGGAGGACAGATTGTCGATCAGATCGGGATAGTAGTGCTCGCAGAACTTGATCCAGCCGGGCGAGCAGGAGGTGATCAGAGGCAGCTTGCCGCCGTTTTGGAGGCGGTGCAGCAGCTCGGTTCCCTCTTCCATGATGGTGACGTCGGCAGCGGTGTCGACATCAAAGACCTTGTCAAAGCCAAGGCGTCTGAGAGCGGCAATCATCTTGCCCTCCACGTTGGTGCCGATGGGCAGGCCGAAGCACTCGCCGAGCTGGGCGCGGACGGAAGGCGCGGGGCCGACCACGACATGCTTGGTGGGATCGTTGATGGCATCCCAAACCTTGTCGGTGTCGTCACGCTCCATCAGAGCGCCGGTCGGGCAGACCGCGATGCACTGACCGCAGTAGACGCAGGAGGTGTCGTTGAGGGGCATGTCAAACGCCGAGGCGATATGGGTCTGATAGCCACGGTCGTTGGTACCGATGACGGCGGCATGCTGGTTGTTCTTGCAGACTGCCACGCAGCGACGGCAGAGGATGCACTTGGAGTTGTCGCGCACCAGGTGGGGCGCAGAGGCCTCAATATCGGGCTCCATTTTCTCGTTGCCGACAAAGCGGTACTGATCCACCTTGTACTCATTGGCAAGAGCCTGAAGCTCGCAGTCGAGGCTGCGGGGACAGGACAGGCAGTCCATTCTGTGGTTGGAGAGGATGAGCTCCAAAGTGCCCTTACGCGCGGAGATGACCTTGGGGGTGTTGGTGTACACTTCCATGCCATCGGCCACGGGATACACACAGGCAGCCGCAAAAGCGCGGGCACCCTTGACCTCAACAAGGCACATACGGCAGGCGCCGAT
>CABRXB010000181.1 GCA_902474785.1 uncultured Eubacteriales bacterium
CGCCTGCCCCGGCATCGACGAGGAGAAGTGGGCGCGCCTGATGGCGCTGCGTGACGACGTGAAAAAAGCCCTTGAGCTGGCGCGCAGTGAAAAGCTGATCGGCGCGGCGCTCGAGGCCGCCGTCACGCTGCACTGCACAGACGAAGTCTACGACTTTGTGGCCCAAAACGAGGCGCTCTTGCCCACCCTTTTCATCACCTCCGCGGTGCAGGTGCAAAAGGGCGAGGGCAAGGGATATGCCGGCGAGCAGTTCCCCGGCGTCACGGTGGAGATCGCCGTCGCCCCCGGCGAGAAGTGCGAGCGTTGCTGGAAGGTGACGCCCGACCTGGGAAGCGACGCCGCCCATCCCACGCTGTGCCCCCGCTGCGCGGCCGTCGTAAACAGCCTGTAATCAAACCACTTTTCAGCCGGAGGCGGACGGCTTATGTCCGCCTCCGGCTGATGTGTCTGTCACAGCCTGCTTTGCAATTGCCGCCCTTTTGATTTACTTCAGGCGCTTATTTTGACAGAGTTTTTTCAAAAACAGGGCTACACTTTTTCTGTTGCCCGCCATCCTTTGGTCTTCCCAATCACGCATCTGGAGGAATTTGATGAAGCAAACCACTCGTCTGCTCTCAAGGGCCGCCCTCATCGTCGCCATGGTGTTTGCCGTCGACCGACTCGTGAAGCACTGGTGCATCGCGGTGCTCAAGCCCCGTGGCACCATCCCGTTTTTGCCCGGCGTTTTGCATTTCACCTATGCGGAAAATACAGGCGCCGCCTTTTCCATTCTGTCCGGGCGGCGTCTGCTGCTCACGCTGCTGCCCCTGGCTGCTCTGGCGCTGCTGCTCTTTTTGTACCTGAAGCGCATTTATGCCCACCCCATCACCGACTTCGCCTTTCCCCTCATCATGGGCGGCGCGGTGGGCAACCTTTTTGACCGCATCGCCTACGGCTATGTGGTGGACTTTTTGGAGATCCGTCTGTTTCGCTTTGCCATCTTCAACATTGCCGACTGTGCCATCACGGTGGGCAGCGTGCTGCTCGTGTTTTATCTGATTCTTCACTGGCGCGAGCTCGGAGAGGAGAACCCCGCGACCGCCCCCTGCGGGGAGCCTCCCACAGGAGAGGAGCGTCCCACATGAACGGCGCCTGGATCTCCCCGGGCGGACAGCGGCTCGACACCGAGGTGGCGCAGCAGGCCGGCGTCAGCCGCGCCGCCGCACAAAAGTGGATCGAATCGGGGCTTGTCGCCGTAAATGGCGCACAGCGCCCCAAAAATCATCAGACACAGCCGGGCGACGTGGTGACGGCCACACCCCCGCCGGCGCGCCCTTTGGAGGCGCAGCCGCAGGATATCCCCCTGCATATCGTCTATGAGGACGACGCTCTGCTGGTGGTCGACAAGCCGCGTGGCATGGTGGTTCACCCCGCCGCCGGCAATGAGGACGGCACATTGGTCAACGCATTGCTGGCCCACTGCCAGGGCTCCCTGTCCGGCATCAATGGGGTGCTCCGGCCCGGCATCGTCCACCGCATCGACAAGGACACCTCGGGCCTGCTGGTGGTGGCCAAGACCGACGCTGCGCATGTCGGCCTCTCAGCCCAGCTTCAGGCCCACAGCATGCAGCGGGAGTATCGCGCCATTGTCCACGGACGCCTGCGCGAGCAGATCGGCTGTATCGACGCCCCTCTCGCACGTCATCCCACGCACCGTAAGAAGATGGCCGTTGTGCCGGGCGGCAGGCGCGCCGTCACACACTATGAGGTGCTCGAGGAGTTCTCCTCCTTTTCCTATCTTGTCTGCCGCCTCGAGACCGGTCGCACGCATCAGATCCGCGTCCACATGGCGCACATCGGCCATCCCGTGGCGGGCGACCCCGTCTACGGCCCGGCCAAGGGGCTCGACATCGGCGGTCAGTGTCTGCACGCCGCCCTGCTCGGCTTCTCTCACCCCCTCACAGGGGAGTGGATGCGCTTTTCCTCCCCTCTGCCCGACTATTTTGAGGCGCTGCTTCAAAAGCTGCGCGCGCAAGGGTAACCCTTTTTTCCAAAGATGCTTTTTGCGCGCCCACACGTTTGAAAAAACGTTGTGCTTTTGCAGACGCGTTTGATCGGCTTGTCCAACCATGCAACACGTCTGCAGCTTAGAGTCAACCGTACAGCACAGTCATGCGTGAGCTGTTTGCATTTTTCTCCCGCCATCCCAACCATAAATACATCGGCTAAACAATTGGAAGGGGCAATCCGCAGAGATTGTCCCTTCTTTTTCTGTGCCGCTTTTCGTGCAGCAACGCCTCTTTTATTTGCTCGAAAATCTCCGATGGATTGGTGAAATTTTCATTTTGAACTTCAAAACACTTGACAAAGCCCTGCACAGTGTCTATAATTTCTTTGAACCTCAAACTTTTTTAGGAGGTGCCGCATGCCCCACGACCATGAAATTCTCAACCGCTTTCTCGTGGAGATCTTCAACGAAATTCTGCGCACCGAAGAGCGCTGCATCGCGCAGAGCGGTTACACAGACCTCTCGATCCGGGAGCTGCATGTGATCGAGGCCGTCTGCCTATGCAGCGTCAACGGCTGCAATACGGCCAGAGACATTGCGGCGTTTCTTGGCGTCGTCCCAGGCACGCTGACCGTCTCGACCGCCGCGCTCGAGCGAAAGGGCTACCTCACACGCACCCGCGACGATCTGGATCGGCGGGTGGTGCGCATCTGCGCCACAGAGAAGGGCCGGCGTGCCAACGACGACCACGACCGTTTCCACCGCCAGATGATCGACCAGGTGCTCAACATCCTGACCCCCGAGGAGACGGTGGTATTCCTGCGCGCACTGGACAGCCTGGCCCACTTTTTCCGCGCTGGACATGGCGCCCAGACAACAACACAGCCGATTTAAAGAACAAGGAGATAATGACATGACCCGCATTGTAGCCGACAGCACCTGCGACCTCTCTCAACAAGAATGCGCCACTTTGGGCGTCGACCGCGTTCCCCTCACCATCCAGTTTGAGGGCGCCACCTATCTCGACGGCTTCGACCTCACCCACGAGGAATTTTACGCCATGATGCGCAAGTCCCCGCAACTACCCACCACCTCACAGGCAAACCCCACCCAGTTTGAGGAGGTCTTTTTGCCCCACCTTGAACGCGGTGACGATATCGTGGTGGTCACCATATCCTCCAAACTCAGCGCAACAATGAATTCGGCCCTCATCGCCGCACAGTCGCTCGACCCCACGCGCATCCATGTGGTCGACTCTCTCTCCGGCTCGTTTGGCGCCTCCTTGCTGCTGCGCCATGCTGCAACGCTGCGCGACGGCGGCGCATCTGCGGTCGAAATCGCCGAGGCCCTCACCGCCCTGACGCCGCGCCTTCGCCTGTTTGCCGTCGTTGACACCTTGAAGTATCTCAAGATGGGCGGCCGCCTCAGCCCTGCCGCAGCTCTTTTGGGCGGAGCCCTTGGCATCACGCCGATCCTGTGTTTGGAGGACGGCGTCATCGCGCCGGTGGGCAAGGTGCGCGGCGA
>CABRXB010000182.1 GCA_902474785.1 uncultured Eubacteriales bacterium
TGATTTTCCATGGAAAACCGTGTACAATAAAAGGCATATGGGCCGAGAGCAAAGGCGCTGGGTTGCCAAGCGGATAAAGCCGCAGTTGTGAAACCTGACCGGCTTTGCCGATTTGAACGGACGCCCCTGTGCAACAGCAAAGCCTGCCGACGCGCCAAAGGGTGTCTCAAGAAGGACAGATGCAGAGAGGAGCAACCGATGATCAGACCAGCGACCAGGGACGACGCTTCACGCATTGCCGAGATTCTGATTTTTGCAAAGAGAGTGACATACCGGCCGATTTTTCAAAACGACTTCGTCTCCTTTGGGGAAATGCAGGTGCTGGATTTGGCCCTGTCCTATCAAAACGACCCCGCCGCGCTGGACGACGTATTTGTCCTGGAGGAAGATGGCATTGTCAAGGGCATGATGCGCTGGGACAAAAACCCCCTTGCGCAAGAGGGCGCCTGGGAGCTCAAAGAGCTCTATGTCGACCTCTTTTTCCAGGGACATGGCATTGGAACACAGCTCATGCAAACCTTTGTTCAAAGCGCAAAGGATAGCGGGATCTGCGATCTCTTTTTATGGGTGCTGGAAAAAAACAAGGGCGCCGTGCGCTTTTATGAAACGCAGGGGTTTTGCGACAGCGGCGCAAGAGAGCCCGAAGCGGGCACGGCGGAGTTTTTGCGGCGGTTTACAAGAAAAAGCAGAACACCGGAACAGTCAAAGTCCATCGTCTGACGGCGGGGAAGCTCCAGTTTTGATGTAAGAATAAGCAGAGACCAAACATACAGCGGATGCGAGCGCCTCTCTGGAGGATCGTTTTCCGCGGCAAAAATACAACCACACAGAGGAGGCGCCTCATGAAGCTTTTGCTCATCGACGGCAACAGCATTTTAAACCGCGCGTTTTACGGCGTGCGTGCGCTCACCAACTCACAGGGGCTGTTCACAAACGGCATCTATGGGTTTTTATCCATCTATGAAAAGGAGATGGCCGCCGAGCAGCCCGACGCCGTGTGCGTCTGCTTCGATTTGAAGGCGCCCACCTTTCGTCATCAGAAATACGACGCATATAAGGCGCAGCGCAAGGGCATGCCTGAGGAGCTGGCTCAGCAGCTCCCCATTCTGCGCGAGCTGCTGAGCGCGATGCGCGTGTGCCAGCTATCGCAGGAGGGATATGAGGCCGACGATCTGATCGGAACGCTGGCCGAACACTGCGACCAAAAGGGCGATGCGTGCATCATCATCACGGGGGATAAGGACGATTTGCAGCTGGTCAGCGACCAGGTCACCGTCAAGCTGACCGTGACGCGCGGCGGCGTGAGCAGCGCCACGCGCTACACCCCGCAGACCGTGCAGGAGGTCTATGGCTTTGCGCCGCAGCGCATTGTCGACCTCAAAGCACTCATGGGCGACGCCTCCGACAACATCCCCGGCGTGACCGGCGTGGGCGAGAAGACGGCCATGGAACTGCTGCACCGCTTTGGCAGCCTCGAGGCGCTCTACCGTGCGCTCGACGAGGGCAGCGACGGTTTGCGTCCCAAGCTCGCCCAAAAACTGCGCGACGGGCGGGAGCAGGCCATGCTCTCGTATGAGCTTGCCACCATCTGCCGCAATGTGCCGCTCTCCATCGACCAGGAGACGCTGGCGGCAAAGGAGCCCGACTATGAGGCCACAGCCGCCATTTTGCGCAAGCTGGAGTTTCACAGCTTTCTCGACCGCATGGCCGGCCGCAACCCCACGCCCCAAATTGACGCGCCAGACGTGACGACCATCACGGAAAAACAGGCGCTTGTGCCGCTGCTCTCGCAGAGGCTTTTTGTTGTGGCGCAAGAGGGGGACGTCCCCTTTGCGACGGCCGAGGGGGTCTTTTCCCTTTCAAGGGAGGAGGCGGGACTCGCCTATCAGGAGCTTGCAACGCTGCTGCTGGGCGGCGATGCGCCAAAGGTGGTGCACAACGCCAAGGCGACCATGACGTCGCTTGCCGGCTTTGGTCTGCCGCTCTCGTGCGTGTGTTTCGACCCGGCGCTGGCCGCCTATCTGCTCAATCCGGCAGCCAAGATCGACCTTTCGGCCCTCTGCGCCACCTATCTTGGAAAAGAACTTTTGCCGGGCGCACCCTTTGCGGCGGTCGCCCTTCGAGAGCTGACCCCGATTTTGGAGGCCCAGCTCAAAGAGCAGGGCATGGAGGAGCTGCTCTACCATTTGGAGCTGCCGCTCTCGGCCGTGCTCAGCGAGATGGAGCAGATCGGGTTTGCGGTGGACGAATCGGCGCTGCGCGACTTTGGCGAGCAGCTTCGCATCCGCATTGCGGAGATCGAAGCGCAGATCTACCAGTTTGCCGGCGCGTTCAACCTCAATTCACCGCGTCAGCTAGGGGAAGTGCTCTTCGAAAAGCTTGGCCTGCGCCCCCCCAAAAAGACCAAAACGGGCTACTCGACCGACGCGCAGACGCTGGAAAAGCTGGCCGATGAGCACCCCATCCTCCCCTTGATTTTGGAATACCGCAAGCTTGCAAAGCTGAACTCCACCTATGTGGAGGGCCTGCTTGGGCTGGCGCGCGACGGTCGCATCCACACCACCTTTCACCAGACCGTCACGCTCACAGGACGCCTCTCCTCCGCGGAGCCCAATTTGCAAAATATCCCCGTCAGGGAGCCGCTCGGCAGGGAGCTGCGCCGCATGTTTGTGGCAAAGGAGGGGTGCCTGCTGCTCGACGCCGACTACAGTCAGATTGAGCTGCGCATTTTGGCGCATGTCGCGGGAGACGAGCGCATGATCGCGGCCTTTTTGTCCGGGGAGGACATCCATGCGCTCACCGCGTCGCAGGCCTTCAATGTGCCGCTTGAACAGGTGACGCCCGAGATGCGCCGCAGCGCCAAGGCCGTCAATTTCGGCATTGTCTACGGCATTTCCGACTTTTCCCTGGCTGCCGACATCGGCGTTTCCCGCGCCCAGGCCAAACGCTATATCGAAAGCTATTTTGAAACCTACCCCGGCATTCGCCACTACCTCGACGAGATTGTCAAACAGGCAAAGGAGCAGGGGTATGTCACCACGCTGCTCGGCCGTCGGCGCTATCTGCCGGAGATGACCTCCACCAACTACAACCAGCGCTCCTTCGGGGAGAGGGCCGCCATGAACACGCCCATTCAGGGCACGGCGGCCGACATCATCAAGCTGGCCATGGTGCGGGTTCGAAACCGTCTGAAGGCGGAGGGCTTTGCCGCCCGGCTGGTGCTTCAGGTGCACGACGAGCTCATCGTGGAATGCCCCTTTGACGAGGCCGATCGCGCCAGCGCGGTCTTGCAAGAGGAGATGATGGGCGCCATGACGCTGCGCGTGCCGCTCACGGTCGAGGTCAAAAGGGGGAAGAGCTGGTATGACGCCCACTGAACCGCGCATTGCGCCGCTGACGCTGGCGCACCTTTCGGCGCTTTGCGCGCTTGAGTGCGCCTGCTTTGCCGATGCGTGGAGCGTGGGGCTGCTCGAAGAGGAGCTGACCTGCGCCACCGGGTTTGCGCG
>CABRXB010000183.1 GCA_902474785.1 uncultured Eubacteriales bacterium
CCGTCAGCAGCACGGCGGCAGCGGTCATGAGGCGCAGCGTGCGGGAGGGCGGCTCAAGCCCCACGCGCAGGCGCGACTCGCTGTAGATTGCAGGCAGCAGCAGCGCGCACCCGACGAGGGTGTACATGTTCTCCGGCACATGCAAAATGTTGCGCCCCGCCAGATGCGCCGTCAGCAGCGCGACCATGGCGTAAATCACAAGGGGGAGCAGCAAAAGCCCCGCCTGTTCGCCGCCGCCGCGCAGATTCTTGCCCTTTGCGGCGGGAATGAGCAGCAGCAGACAGAGGGCGGAGACCACGGCCGCCGCAGCCAGGGGCTGCCACATGCGGTGACGCAAAGTAAACGCCATGCCAGCGCCCGCGGCAAGACCCAGCGCCGCAATCAGTTGCACGGCGCCGCCGAGCGGAGCTGCCAGCAGCGCGCCGGCGCCCTGCGCTGGGGCATGCCGCCAGCCATGCGAGCAACGCGACGGCCGCCAGCAGCGCCGCCGTGTACAAGCCGGCGCCGCTGTCTGGAGGAAAAAATCCCGTGCCCGGCTCGGTGAGGCGGACTGCCATCACCGCGCGCGCCACGGCGAGCACACACGCCGCTGCAAGCGGCGCGAAAACCTTTTTCATGTTGTCACATCCTTATTCAAAAATTATACCCCAGCAAAGGAAAAAGGTCAAGAAAAGGAGTTGTCGACAAAGGGAATCTTTATTCCAAGTTTCACAGGATACGAAAAGGACGCTTTACAGAAAAAAGCAGGCCGCAAGATTTCCACAATCCTGTGGCCTGGCGCGCAGCGTTTCTCGTAAAAAAATAGAAAACTGGAAGTTGCCCGTCAAACAAAATCAGAAAACTCCTCCGTTTTCCATCTCTGTTTTGTTCACAAAATCCATGTGGTATAATGTCTCCCAATGGTTTACATTTAGCGTTCCTTTTGTGAGATGGATGGCTAAAATACAACAATTTTCATCCTTTTCATTGTTTGCCATGTCATACCAATCGGAAAAAGCGGTTCGAAGCTTGAATCTCCATTGAGCATTTTGAGGGTCGAGCACCCAGCCCAAATTTTCTCCCACGCCGCTTGCCGTAAACATCTCCTGATAACCAGCGATAGAAACTTCCGGGTTTTGCGCGATTTGCAGCATTTTATTGGACTTTGCATGGGTCACAACATAAAAAGCGCCGTCTTCGTAATACGCATTCACACTGCGAACAACAGGCCGGGGCTTCCCTTCATCGCCTGGTTCCCGTGCGATGGTTGCAAGAGATATGACGGTATCTTTCCCATTCCCAAAAAGCGCATCCATCAAATTTAATCCTGTTTCAAATTCACTCATTCATGTTTCTCCTTCATCTGTGACAAGCATAGCGTTTCGGTTGAGCCGTATCCATGCGCCAAGGACTGCATTGGGGCGTTGCGCCAACCCGCCCAAAGCAAAAGAAAGAGCGGACAGCTACATCTGTTCGCTCAAACTTCTTATGTATCGCGCCGCAAGGCCCCTTTTTGGGAAAACCTTTTTAAGACGGGTTTCCCCGGCAAGGCCCCTTGTTTTGTGACGATGGTAGGGCTGATCATTTGCTGCTTTCCCGGGCAATTTTTCTGCCATGGAGAGCGATCGGGTCCTGCCCCGACAAACCCAGGCGTCATTTGATGGAGACATTCTGCACCCGCTAAGATTCAAAGGCCCTTCAAGTCCTTGGACGACAGGCTCAAAAGGGCAAATGCCCCTTTTTCCAGAGCCAGAGACAAAGGGCCGCCTGAAGCGCCAGGATGAGCGGCATGCCCATCGTAAAGGTTTTGTGCAGCGTTTTGTGGTGAAACGCCGCCATGCCAAGCATGGCCCCGGGGCTTCCGCCGAGCAGCGCGACGCCAAACAGCGCGCGCTCTGAAATACGCCACATGCCACGAATGGCAAACCATTTGTCCAGTCCAAACATCACAAAGGCGCACGCGTTGACGGCGGCCAGCCAGCTGATAAGCAGCTTCATCGCACCGCAGGTCCGCGGGAGATTCCGTCCAGCAAAGAGGCCAGCTCCTCGAGCTTGGCGGCGTTGACAGTATAGTATACCTGCGCCCCGGATTTTCGCGTTTTGACAATGGATGCCAGTATGAGAACCTTCATATGGTGGGAGAGCGTGGGCTGTGAGATCTCAAGCTGCCGAAGCAGCTCGATGGCGCACATCTCCTGATTGCTGAGCATGGTGACAATGTGCATGCGATTGGGGTCGGCCATCGCCTTGAGCCCCTCAACAGCCCGCAGCTCCTGCGGCTGAAGTGCCAGTGCTTTGTCCATATCTGTCTCCTTTTTCTTCCTTTGTTTTGGGAGTTCTTTCCTGTTCTGTTTTCCCAGTATACCACAAGTTGTAATTCAATGACATCTGTCAATCCCGACAAAAAGTCACATAAAAATTTGTTGTTTTTCACACCTCTATACGAAAAAAACGATTCGTAACCAGGGAGCAACCGCTCAAATGCGCCGTCAAAGAAAACGATAGCTTCCTTATTGCGCCTGGGATTTCTCTTCAGGCGCGGACTGCACGCGCGGATCTGCACGGTTGTAGCGCATGTTGGACTGCAGGGGTTTGCCCGTCTCTTCAAAGAGCTCGCTCACCGTGACAAAGTCGTACCCCTCTTCCGAGAGACGGTCGATGACAATGAGCGCGGCGTCTACGGTGGTGGAATAGATGTCGTGCAGCAGCACGATGTCGCCGTCTCTCACGGTGGACAGCACGGCCTTGACCACTGCGTCGGTGTCGCGCAGTTTCCAGTCGAGCGGGTCGACCGACCAAAGGATGAGCGGCTCGGACAGCGCCGCCTTCACCGGGGAGGAGACGTCCCCGTAGGGCGGCCGCACCAGCCAGGGACGCACGCCGCCCGCCTGCTCGATGAGATCGGCCGCGCGCGTGATCTCCTGAGAGATCGCAGCCTGGTTCATTTTTTTGAAGATGGGGTGCGAGTAGCTGTGGTTGCCGACCTCGTGACCCTCGTTCACCATGCGCGCGATGAGCTCTTCGTTGCCGGGCACTCTGCTGCCCAAAACGAAAAAGGTGGCTTTGACGTCGCGCTGTTTCAGCTCGTCGAGCAAACGCCCGGTGAAGGCTCCGGGCCCGTCGTCAAAAGTCAGAGCGATGCGGTAGGGCTTTTGTTCCTCCGGCTCCGGCGCCGGCGGCAGCTCGGCCGACGGGCCCGTCCCGGGATCCGGCTCGTTGCCCTGGGCGCCGTCGCTTTGCGCATCGTCCGAGATCTCGTCGTTGCTCACAGGACGTTCTCCCTGAGAGGTCTGCCCACTCGGGCTTGAAATCACCAGGACGGGGGGAGTCTGCGGCGGCTTTGCCTCAAAGAGAATGGAGCCTGCAGCCATTGAGCCCTGGGAAAAGAGAAGTTGTGTAACAACAGAAAACAGCGCCACCGCCAGCATGAGCAGGCAAAGGCGCAAAACACGTTTTCGTTGTAGACGTTGATATAGCATGGCAGGATTCCTTTCAAGACAACTCGTTTTTCGGCCGATCGCA
>CABRXB010000184.1 GCA_902474785.1 uncultured Eubacteriales bacterium
CGTCGAGCTCGAGCACCTTGACAGGGCGCAGCGAGCGCGCCAGCGCGTCGGCCTTTTGATAGAGATCGGACGAATCGTCGCCCGCGCCCGAGATGATGAGCGGCGTGCGCGCCTCGTCGATCAAAATGGAGTCGACCTCGTCGACGATGGCGAAGGCGTGGCCGCGCTGCACCATCTGCTCTTTGTAGATGACCATGTTGTCGCGCAGATAGTCAAAGCCAAACTCGTTGTTGGTGCCATAGGTGATGTCGGCCGCATAGGCGGCGGTCTTGTCCTCGGGGGGCACGCCGTGCACCACGAGGCCCACCGTCAGCCCCAGAAAGCGGTAGACCTTGCCCATCCACTCGCTGTCGCGCCGGGCAAGATAGTCGTTGACCGTGACAATGTGCACGCCCTCTCCCGTGAGCGCGTTGAGATAGGCGGGCAGCGTGGCCACCAGCGTCTTTCCCTCGCCGGTGCGCATCTCGGCGATACGGCCCTGGTGCAGCACAATGCCGCCCAGAAGCTGCACGCGGTAGTGGCGCAGGCCGAGCACGCGGTCGGCGGCCTCGCGCACAGTGGCAAAGGCCTCGGGCAAAATGTCGTCGGTCGTCTCTCCGGCAGCAAGGCGCGCCTTGAATTCGTCGGTCTGGGCGCGCAGCTGCTCATCGGTCAAAAGACGGTAGGAGGCGTCGAGCGCCTCGATCTTGTCGGCAAGGGGCATGAGCTTTTTGAGCTCGCGGTCGCTGTAGCTGCCGAACAGTTTATCCATTAATTTCATGAACTCACTCCTGTGATGTGCCTCAAAAAGAGGCGTTTTCCTCAACTCAACTATTATAACCTACCGGCGATAAAAAGTACAGTTAATAATCCGTGAATGAGCCGCTTTGCCGCTTCTGTCCCCAAGGCCGCGGCATCTTTTTGGTGTGCATTTTCTTGCCGCCGTGCCGCAGTAAACGTCTTTGAGCGGGGGCGGCCGTGAGAAAACAAAGCCGATCGACAGCGATTGCTCTCAAGATCCGACCGCCTGTGCGCCTGTCTTATATTTTTGGCCGATTTTCACCCTAATAGGGATTCCTGTTCGCCCGATGACAAAACAAAACTGCTTACTGGATAAAAGCGATGACCGAAATGGAATGGTCCTGCGCCATGACGTGAAGTTTTCCCCAGTCAAAGAGCAGAAAATCATGTTCGTCTGTTCCCGTCGAAGTTGACTGATAGTGTTCCATCAGAGTTGTATAGTCGGAATCTGTCGTATCCTCAAAAGCAAGGTTCAAAACAGCGTGATACCCGGTATCGGTCAAACCGGAAGAAAAGTAGGTGCCGGCCAACGTGCCGACCGTTTGTTTCAAAACATCGGGGATGTCGTCATCGTCAATGTTTTGAAATGCGCCGCTTGACGCGGCTTTATTGCGGCAGGCGGCGAGAGACGTCATGAGCACAATGGCAACAATTAAAATGGTTGTTTTTTTCACAATCAAACCTCACTGCTTTCAGGGTTGGGAATTGTTTTGGACAGTTCCAGGAGCAATTCGGGGGTCAAATGAATGTCGAAGCATTTCAATTCAAAATATTTGATGGCTTTGCCGGAGGGAGAAATCTCGTGATGACCCGATACCATTCCAGCGATCTCCAGCTTTTTCAGGTGCATGTAGAGCAGCGGTCTGCTGATGTTGAGCGTCCTTGCCAGTTCGCTGACATACTGCTTTTTCTGCGCCAATATCCCGACGATTTTTATCCTCATCGGGTGGGAGAGCGCGTCAAACAAGTTGACATACTCTTGATATTCGACAGGAGAAAAAGGATTGTTCGCAACATCCATATTATTCAATTTCTTTCATCATTTTATTGATAGAATCCAGCGTTTCTTTGACAGATGCCAGTTCGGATTTCAACAATTCATGATCCGATTTCAATTCTTGGGTGAGACGCTCAAAGGATTTGACATTGAAACTTTGCGCCTGTTTTGTCTTGTACGTGACGACGATGAGCATCGCTGCAATTGCAAAGATCAGAACTGCTGTCAGGATTGGCATGAGGGTTGCCAGGTCAATATTGTTCATGATTCACTCTCCTACATTTATTGATTTCACATGTAATAATTATATTACATGTGTTGCGACATGTCAAGGTAAACGCTGCTTTGAGTTTGAGATATGACTCAATTTGACAGAACCACGCCAAAAGAATAAAATTGAGACAAAAGGGGAGCGCGTCTGCAGTTGGCAAGCGGCGGGCAACAAAGCAAACCAATTGGTTGCTTTGCTGCCCGAAAAAAGTGAATTGCGCGCACCATGCGACTTGCCGTGGGGCTTTGTATGCGGATCGGCCTTGGGGCTGTTAAACGGTGATTTACTGTGCCGTTCAAACATATTCGGCCCGTTTGTGTTTGAACGGGGATGGTGCGGATGCCTGTTGGACGCTTCCTTTTTATCCTTTTCAGGGGTTCCCTTTTGTTCGTTTGGGCGCTCCTTGCCTTTGACATACCGAATGTGGAGAGCATCATGCCTTGGAGCTTTGTCATCGGCAACGAGCCGTATTACAGGGTGGGGATTGAGCTGGCCTTCGCCCTTGAGGACAACCGCGCTTTTTGCAGATATATTTGTCCCGCAACCGTGTTCTTGAAGCTCGGTGAGCTGTTTTCATGGCTGCGGGACAAAAATGACGAAGACAAATGCGTTTCCCGCGAAACGTGCAGGCCCTATGAGCGGACGTATCGGACAACGCCCGCAAGCGGCTGCATGCAACGAAATGTATTAGCAATGCATCGATCAATGCACACAAAAGGCGTTGTACCGAAGCAATAAAACAAAAAAGAAGGGGTATTTTTGGCTGATTATCCATTTCACATCGTGCTCATCGAACCCGAGATCGCGCCAAACACCGGCAACATCGCGCGCACCTGCGCCGCAACCGGCTGCGCGCTGCACTTGGTGGGCCCCATGGGGTTTACGATCGACGACAAAAAGCTCAAGCGCGCGGGGCTCGACTACTGGCATCTTCTGCCCATCTTCACCTATGACAGCACGCCGGAATTCTTTGAAAAAAACGAGGGGCCCTTTTACTATTTTTCCACCAAGGCCGCCAAAAACTATGCCGACGTGCGCTATCCCGCCGGGGCCTACCTCGTCTTTGGACCGGAGACCAGGGGGCTGCCCGAAACGCTGCTGCGCGACAACTACGACCGCACGGTGCGCATCCCCATGCGCCAGCAGGCGCGCAGCCTCAATTTGGGAAACTCGGTGGCCATCGCCGTCTACGAGGCGCTGCGACAGCAGGATTTCCCCGGTCTTTTGGAGGTTGGCCAGCTAAAGTGACAAATAAAGCCTGAAATTGCGGCAAGTGGCTGGAAATATGCGCAAGCAGGTGTTATACTGAATATAATGGTAATTTCCTGCGCTTGCGGCGCAGGGCATTGGCCTGTGACAAATCAATACACAACATACTTGTTTCAGGGGGTTATCCATCATGAAAAAGAGCGTCCGCGACATTGACGTGGCCGGAAAGCGTGTGCT
>CABRXB010000185.1 GCA_902474785.1 uncultured Eubacteriales bacterium
ATCAACCCCGCCGCGCCGACCTCTACGCCCAGGTGTGGACGCTGCTGGAGCAGGATCCGCCCTTTGTGGCGCTCTATCAGAGAGAGGGCCGCACCGTCTGCAACATCCGCTGCCAGGAGTTGACCTTCTGCGCCACGCGGCCTGTCACAGCAGACTTCTATCTGTTGCAGTCAAAGTAAATTTCTTCTCAACGCGCTTCGACGCCCGCTAAGAAAGCGGCCTTCTAAGAGGGCTGCCGTGCGGCTGTCGGTCAAAAGGGTTTTGAGCAACCAGCAGGGCGGCAAGCCAACCGAAAGATTTGCCGCCCTGTTTTGTATCCACGGCGCCGCATCCGGCTTGCTTTTTCGTCCCTGCACCGGGCCTGGCTATTGCGCTGCAACGCTCAGTTGGGGAACGCATCTGCTTTTGCATCTCTTCCTTCTTCTATATCAGCCAGACGATTCTTGTCGTCCAGCGGTCACCAGCAACCGCTCTCTTTTCCTTTTGCATTCTCCCTTGTCATTTTCGCCGCTGCAACAATGGGCCGGTTTTGCTCAATGTCCCCCTTCAGTCGCACGATTTTTTTCAAACACCTTGGCATGAACAAAAAGACGAGCTGACGATCCCATGTTCTGTCCCATTGGCAAGCTGTCTATGCCGCAGACAGAGTCGCCTTGCCTCTGCGCGCCATTATGGAGGCGGCGTATCTCAGGGGTTGCGACTGCCGGGATCGGCACGAATGACGCGGTTGATTGCGCCATCTGCGACCAGCGGGTTCAGCCGCCAATCCAAGGCAGCGTTTCCCCCGCCTTTTCGCACAAGATACATGCATCCAACCCACCCCGCTGCGATCTGATCCCCCACAGACGCCCCACGATGCGGCATCCATTTGGCGCACACCACAGCCCTGCCGATCTTGCCATCGGCGCCGGTCGACTTTCGCGCATTTTCATCCCAGAGCATCCACCCCATATTCAGAAAGGAGCCTTTGCCATGAAAGCCCACGAACGCCTGCTCTCCTATGTCGCCTACGACACATGCTCCAACGCCGCCTCCCCCACCTGCCCCTCCACCGAGCACCAGCGCGTCTTCGGCGCTGCGCTGGTGGAAGAGATGAAGGCCCTTGGCATTGCCGACGCCAAGATGGATGAAAACGGCTATGTCACAGGCACCATCCCGGCAAATACCGATCAAAAGCTGCCTGTCATCGGCTTTATCGCCCACATGGACGTCGTGGACGACGTGCCGTCGGCCGGTATCAAGCCGCGCCTCATCCAAGCCTATGACGGAAAAGACATTCTGTTAAACGAGCAGCAGAACATCGTCATGAGCCCTTGCGAATTCGAAAGCCTAAACAGTGTGGTGGGACACGACCTCATCGTGACCGACGGCACGACTCTGCTGGGGGCCGACGACAAGGCAGGCATCGCAGAGATTCTCACCATGGCGGAACGGCTGCTCGCCCCCGACGCCTTTGCGCACGGGGTTGTCAAAATCGGCTTCACGCCCGACGAGGAGATCGGCAGAGGCGCGGATCTCTTCCCCGTAGAGGCCTTTGGCGCCGACTTTGCCTATACTGTGGACGGCGGCGCGTTTGGCGGCATCGACTATGAGACCTTCAACGCGGCGGCGGTCAAGGTGCGCATCACAGGGCGCAGCATCCACCCGGGCTCGGCAAAAAACAAGATGCTCAACGCCAGTCTGATCGCCATGGAGTTTCAGGCGCTGCTGCCTGTCGGCCAGCGTCCGGAATACACCGAAGGACGCGAGGGATTTTTCCACCTGACCGGGATGACGGGCGGCGTGGAGCACGCCGAGCTCAGCTATATCCTGCGCGACCACGACCGCGCGCTGCTCGAGCGCCGCAAGACGCTGGTGGCGGATGCTGCGGCCTTTCTCAACAAAAAATACGGAAAGAGCACCGTTGTGCTCGACATGGCCGACACCTACTACAACATGGCCGAGCAAATCCTGCCCCACCCCGAGATTCTTGACCTGGCGAAAAGGGCCATCACCGCGCTTGGCGGCACGCCGGTCAGCACGGCGGTGCGCGGCGGAACAGACGGCAGCCGCCTCTCCTTCATGGGCCTGCCCTGCCCCAATCTGGCGACGGGCGGAAGGGGCGCGCACGGCCGCTTTGAATATGTCAGCGCCACAGAGATGGAACTTTGCACAGAGGTGCTGCTTGAAATCGTGCGCCTCGCCGCCCTGTAGAGCACCTCTCTTCAAAAGATGCTTCTGTTCAGCGGCCCCATGTGCTTTGAAGGCATGTCAAGGGGGCGTTTGACGCACCTTTTCCGCAGCAACAATTGCGCGTTGCAGAACGATGGGCAGCGGCTCCAGACAATTCAATTTCCCATCCCGCGCCTCCTCCTCAAAGAAACGGCCTGCAACATATGTTGCAGGCCGTTTCTTCCCCTGTGTACAATCTCATATCCCTGAATTGATCCGCCAAAAATCCCCGCCTTTTATTTCCCCTCCAAAAAATCCTTTGCATGTTGCACCACGCCATCCGAGAGACGAATGGTGCACTGAATGGAGCTGCCCGCCGCTTTTGGCGTATAGACGCAGTTGGCGACACCTCGAAAGGCCGCTTCACAGCCGCCCATGCCCACCTCGTCACAGAGATAGAGATTTTTGGGGTCGGCCGCAAGCCATGCCAGCATGTCGTCCACATCGAAGGTCGGGCCGACCGCCGTATTGACGTAGATCTTCCCGTTGCCAAAGAGCTCAAACTCGCGCCTGTTGATCAGGCTGATGTTGCGCGGGATGTGCGTTGTGATGCAGATGACCTTTTGGAGCAGTTCATCGAGCGCAAGATAGGTTGCACCCATGGCCTCCACTTCTTCGCTGCGGCGCATGTCGTTGTAGTAGACGTCGGCTCCCAGCGCCGTTAGATAGCGCACGGCGATCTTGCCCGTGGCCCCAACGCCGATCACACCGATGGGCAGGCCCACAAGCTCCCTGGGGCGCTCGCCATACATGGGGCCGTAAAACCCGTGCAGGGCACTGAGAAGGGCGCAGACCAAAAACTCCACAGGGCCGATGTCACTGTAGCCCGACACGCCCTTGATGACAATGCCGCGCGCCAGCGCCGCCTCCACCGGCACATTGGCGCTCTTTGCCCCATAGTAGCTGCACGCCATGCCGATATAGCGCACATTGGGGCAGGCTGCAAGCGCCTGCTCGCCAATCACCGTGTTATAGGAGACCACGACACAGTCGGCATCTCCTATGCGCCTGGCAATCTCCTCCTGATCGGTGGGGTAATCGTCGTAGCAGTCAAGCGCATCCGAAAGGCCGCGCAGCCGCTCAATGGCCTGCTCATTGAGCCCCGTCTTGTCGACAATGCAAATTCTGCGAAATTTGTTCATAGCCATGTCCTCCATTTGTTGATGTGAGCGTTGCTTTCTTTCAAGGTATCACATTTGAGGACACTTCTCAAGGGGGGCACGGTCGCTTCAAATCGGTCAGCGCTCCGAGGCGGAGCTGTGCACAGAGATCCTTGCTG
>CABRXB010000186.1 GCA_902474785.1 uncultured Eubacteriales bacterium
CGCCTGTCGCAGCGCTCCCCGAACGGCAGCCCTTTCCAGCGAAAGCCGCTGCCAGGCAGGGGATGAAACAATGCCCAAGAGCATCGGCGCGGGGCAAACGCTTGCCCGTATCACGAAAGGACGTGAGCGCCGCAGGGCCCGCCGAAGCGCAGGCAAGCCCAGGGGATGGGGAGCCTGTCGCAGTGTCCGCCAAAGGGCGGCCCTTCAAGCGAAGGTCGCTGCCGGACAGGGGATGAAAACAGGGAAAAGGGCATCGGCGCGGGGCAAACGCTTGTCCGTATCACGAAAGGGCGCGAGCGCCGCAGGGCACGCCAAAGCGCAGGCAAGGCCAGGGGATGGGGCGCCTGTCGCAGCGCTCCCCGAACGGCAGCCCTTTCCAGCGAAAGCCGCTGCCAGACAGGGGATGAAAACAGGGCAAATGGCATCGGCGCAGGGCAAACGCTTGTCCGTATCATAAAAGGGCGTGAGCGCCGCAGGGCACGCCAAAGCGCGGGCAAGTCAAGGGAAGGGGGCACCTGTCGCAGCGCCCCAAACGGCGGCCTTTTCCAGCGAAAGCCGCTGCCGGACAGGGGATGAAGACAAAGCCCCAGGGTATCGGCGCGGGGCAAACGCTTGTCCGTATCACGAAAGGGCGTGAGCGCCACAGGGCCCGCCGAAGCGCAAGCAAAGTCCGTCTTTTTCAAAGGGACGGTGGCGCGCCTGTCGCAGTGTCCGTCTGTCGCACGTCAAATCCCTTTCGCACAGAAGATCAGCAGGCTAGACGCCCCACTCGATGTCTTGGGGATTGTGCAGGCGGCGATGTTTGAGCAGGGGCAGCCCCGTCTGCTGTGCAAACAGACGCACACAGTCCTTGACCGGCTTTTTCATGTTGTCGTTGTAGACAATGGCGTCCACCCCGCCGCGCACGGTCTCAAGCGCGTGGTGCAGAAAGTCGAGCCCGCGCTGCTCCGTGTAGTCGCCGTTCACAAGCCAGATGGTGGGCAGAAAGTGCCCGATGGAGATGGGCGTCTCCTGCTGGATCAGGGCCTTAGAATAGGTGTCGTCAAAGTGGATGCCGCCCAGACACAAGATGACCTTCGGGCGCGGCCCTTCTTCGAACACGCGCAGCAGAGCGTCGGCCAGGACGCCGGCCGCGGCCTCGTTTTTGAGCGTCTGCGGCTCGCTGCCGATTTCAATGTCAAAAAGCGGCACGGGAAAGTCCTCGAGCAGCGCCGGATCGCTGCCGTGCACGGCGCCCGACCAGTGGGTGGCCTCGGTGTGGGTGACAAAGTCGGAAAGGCCCGCCTGCGCTCTGCCCTGCTCGATGGCCGTGGCCAGATTTCTCAGATAGAGGGGATCGCTTGGCGCAAAGTGGCCGCTGGTCACATTGCCGATGGTGTGCACCGTGAGCACCTTGTCGGGCGCGTTGGCCCCGCCGTGCCAGTTGACGTATCCCGCCACGTCGTAGTCGGCAAAATGTTGATTGGCCATGGGGAGATAGGTCTCATAGCGGTGGCTGAAATAATACGCGCAGCTGACAAAGTCAAACCGGTTGCCCAGCGCGTCGGTGTAGGTGTAGGCCGGCAGGCCGTCCACCACAAGGCCGCTCTCGACCAAAGGCAGCTTTTGTTTTAGCTTGTTGAGCACGCCCGTGGCCACGTCGTCGAGCGTGGGGTCGGGACAGAAGAAATAAACGGCTTTTTTCACGTCTCATCACTCCTCTTACGCTATTTTGACAGTATATCACACGAGGGCGCAGTTGTAAAACATCCCCAAAAGTGGTATACTAATGCCAAATTGTAGCAAGCATCAACACGTCAAACGCTGTGTTTAAAAATTTTTCTGTCACAATTTGAAGGAGGAACAAAATTGGATCAACAACAACCAAGCTGGCAGGACATTTTTGGAAAGGGCCCGCGCCCGTCCCGTCCGTCAAGACCTGTGAAGCAGGTTCGCCACGGTGAGCTCAAGGCCGCGCTGATAACGCTGCTCTTTGCTCTCGTGCTGTTCTATTTTTCACTGCCCGCCATCAATCTGCATGCCGAGGAGTTTTACTCCTACATTGCCATGGTGCTCTTCTTTTACACGCTGGTTCGCATCCCTCTGGTGGTGCGCAGCAGGTGGCACAGAGTGGAGGAGCAGGGCTCTGTAAAGGGCAAGCTCAAAACAACCATGCCGCTGCTCTTTCCGCTGTATATCCTGGCGGCTCTCATCGTGATCGCCGGCGTCGGCTCTCTGCTGGGCGCGCCCATTCTGCGCGCCTCCGACTACAGCTCCCTCATCGCGGTACAGGAGGGGGAATTTACGCAGGACGTGGGCGCTGTGACCTACGACCAGATCCCCCTGCTCGACAAGGCCAGCGCCGAAAAGCTGGGCGACCGCAAGCTTGGCACCCTGGCCGATATGGTCAGCCAGTTTGAAGTGGCAAACAACTACACGCAGATCAACTATCACGGCCGTCCCGTCCGGGTGACGCCGCTGCTCTACGGCGACCTCTTCAAGTGGTTCAACAACCGCAGCGAGGGCCTGCCCGCCTACCTGCTCATCGACATGATCACGCAGGAGGTGGAAGTGGTGCGCCTGTCCAGCATGGGGGAGAGCGGCATCAAATACTCGTCGAGCGAGCCCTTTTTCCGCAATGTCTACCGCACGCTGCGCTTCCAGTATCCCACCTATCTCTTCGGTCAGGTGGACTTTGAGGTGGACGAGAGCGGCACTCCCTACTGGGTGGCCTCGCGCATTGTCAAGCGCATCGGGCTCTTTGGGGGCGACGATGTGGCGGGCGCCGTGCTGCTCAACGCCATCACGGGCGAGAGCACCTACTACCCTGTGGAAGAGGTGCCCACCTGGGTGGACAACGTTTACAACGCGGATTTGATCATCGACCAGTATGACTACTACGGCAAGTATTCCAACGGCTTTTGGAACGCCACCTTTGGCCAGCGCAACGTGGTCATGACCACCGACGGGTACAACTATATCGCCATCAACGACGATGTGTATATGTACACCGGCGTCACCTCGGTGGGACGCGACGAGTCCAACGTGGGCTTTATCCTGTGCAACCAGCGTACCAAGGACACCAAGTTCTACCCCATCGCGGGCGCCGAGGAGTTTTCCGCCATGCGCTCGGCCGAGGGCATCGTGCAGCACCTCGACTATGACGCCACCTTCCCGCTGCTGCTCAACATCGGCAACCAGCCCACCTATGTCATTGCGCTCAAGGACGACGCGGGGCTTGTCAAGATGTATGCCATGGTCAACGTCAGCCGCTATCAGATTGTGGGCGCAGGCTCCTCCATCGCAGAGACCGAGCGGGAGTATCTGTCATTGCTCAAGGACAACGGCCTTTATGAAGGGGAGATCGACATCGTGCCCGAGCAGCCGGACGTGGACTTTGAAACCGAGGTGATGTCGGGCGTGATCGTCGAGATGCGCTCTGCCGTCATCGAGGGCACCACGATGTACTATGTGCGGCTTGATGGGGGCGAGACC
>CABRXB010000187.1 GCA_902474785.1 uncultured Eubacteriales bacterium
TCGAGCTTCATGCCGCTGATGACGCCGGCACAGGTGCCGGTGAAGATCAGATCGCCCGGCTTCATGGTGACAAACTGGGAGATGTAGCTGACAATGGTCGGAATGTCGAAGATCAGGTCGTTGGTGTTGGAATCCTGACGCAACTCCCCATTGCACCACAGATGAATGGGCAAATTGCCGCCGTCGATGGCGTCCTTCGTGACAATGCAGGGCCCGACGGGGCCAAACTTGTCGGGCGACTTGCCGATCAGCCACTGGCTGACTCTGCCCTGCTGCTCACGGGCTGTCAGGTCGTTGCCCACGGTGTAGCCATACACATAGTCGAGCGCCTCTTCCTTCGAGACGCATTTGGCCTGCTTTCCGATGACAATGACAAGCTCGGCCTCATAGTCAAAGCGGCTGCCGGCGGCAGGCAGGGGGATGCTCTCGTTGTGGGCGGCCAGCGCCGTGTTGAATTTGCTGAACACCTCGGGCACGACAGGCAGCCGTCCGCCGCCCTCCATGGCGTGCGCCAGATAGTTGAGGCCAATGCAGAAGATCTTCTCGGGCTCGGTGACAACCGGGGCAAAGGTCAGATCGTCAAGGTTCAGCTTTTTCGCCTCTTGTGCGATCTGCGCAGCTTTTTTCTTGCCCTCTTCGCCCGCCGCGATGAGGGTCTCCATTTTGCCGAGCGCCTTGCAGTCCTCGCACTCGCACGCATTCACGGCTGCAGTCAAGTCCGCAACGCCCTGCTCGGTGACGACGCCGACGTGAACCTCTTTGTCCAGATAGAAATTCATCAGTTTCATGGGAATGCCTCCTTCTCTTTTTGGTGTCCGCTTTCTATTCCCCTATGGAGCTTACCAGATCTCCTCGTGGATGCGCGACGCCTCGTAGCGGTCTCTGGGCGCGGGGTGCTCGGCGGGCTCGCCGACGCAGATCAGGCCAAAGGGAAGCACATGGTCGGGCGTTTCAACAATGGCCGCGACTTTTCCCATCATCTCCTCGCCCGGGTAGACGCCGCACCACACGGCCCCCAGCCCCAGCGCCGTGGCCTGAAGCCAGATGTTCATGGCAACCGCGCCGCAATCCTGCGGGAAAAAGCCGGGGCAGATGGCCTGACGGTCGGGGGTGGCGCAGATGACAATCACGGCGCCCGCATCCTTTGCCATGCCCGTATACTGTCCACAGGCGGCAAGGCGCGCAAGGCGCTCCCTGTCGCGCACCACCACAAACTCCCACGGACGGCAGTCACAGGCCGACGGGGTGGTCATGGCGGCCTCCATCAGACTTTTGAGCTGCTCGTCGGTCAAAGGCGCGCCGGTGTAACGGCGTACGCTGCGCCTGGTTCGAATGGCCTCGTCAAGGGTCATGATAACGCCTCCTTTGTCGTTTCGCTTGCTTTGCCGCGCGTTGTCGCACGGCCTACATTTGTTTTTCCAATATATCACATGCTCTGGGGAGATTGCAAGGGGCTCAAGGCTGCGTCCTGACGCCCCAACCTTTGTCGCGCTTGCAAAGCGCACGGAAATTCTATTGGTTGGTCGAGTGATTTTCCTGATTCAAACCCTGCGCAGGAGGGAGGGGGCGTGCGTCCGGCACAAAATAAGAGGCCGCGCACGCCACCGCCGACAGCGCAATCAAGATCCACAGCACAACAGTGATGCCGCTGTTGTCGCCGATTTTTCCAAGTAGCGGCGAGACGACGCCTCCGAAGCTGCCCGCCAACCCCATCGTGATGCCGGAGGCCAGACCCAGATGGTTTGGAACAAACTTTTGCCCCAGCGTCACCGAAGGGCTGAAGGCCAGATTGAGCGCCGCAGCCGTGGGGATCAACATGAGCGTCGAAATCGCCACCGAGCGCGAAAAGGCGATGACGGCAAGGCAGGGCGTGAGCAGCGTCAGGCCCGTGCGAATGACTTTGTTGCAGCCAAACCGGTCGGCCATGCGGCCCCCGATCAGCGTGGCCACTGCGCCCGACAGGGCGAGAATGGTGGTGACCGATCCCGAACGCCCCTCGGACTGCAAAAGCACGTTGAGCCAAAAGAGCGGTAAAAAGGTGCTCATGCCCATGCCGATGGTCGAGCGCAAAAACACCACGCCGGTCAGTTTGGCAAAGGAGCGCCAATCGTCCTTTTGGCCGGCTGCGACGGCCGCCGCCGTCTCCTGCCCGCCCTGCGCGGCAAATTCGGCAAATGTGTTGTTTTGCGTCACCATGAAGACCGACATGAGCAGAGCGGGAATTGCCAGGTGCCCTTCATGCCAAACAACGTGATGCCAAAGACGGCGAGCATGGGCCCCAACGCCCCGCCCATGTTGCCTCCAACCGAGAAGTTGCTGATCCCCCGCCCCTTGGCCTCTCCAGCAACATAGTTTGCCATGCGCCCTGCGTCGGGGTGAAACAGTGCCGAACCGACCCCCGTCAGCGCCACGGCTGCAAACATGGCCCAATAGTTGTCGAAAAAGCCCAGCATCGAAACGCCGCAGCCCGAGAGCAGGATGCCAAGCGACATGAGCCACGGCCTCGAGGTCTTGTCCGCCATGGAGCCAAAGAGCGGCTGGATCAGCGACCCGATGCTGCTCAGCGCAAAGGTCCCGCGGCAGCCACATAGGTGATGCCTCTGTTCACCATCAGAAAGGGCAAAATGGCGGGCAGCGCGCCGCCTCCCAAATCTGCACAGAGGTGCCCGACCATGATGATATAGCCGTAAGCACTTTTTTTGAATTTCATGTTGCATGACTCCTTTTGTCTTTCAAGCGCATGCCCATGGGGGCAACGTGCCAAATTGCCTGCCGGCAGCCTGTTGGCCACAGGCGCCGAGGGACCCCCTCTCAGGGAAAAGTTTCTCTCATCCTTTCCGCAGGGGGTTTCTTTCCCCCGCAGACGATTTTTATGGGCTTCAAACAGCTTGTCTGTCGCAAAGGGCGCCCTCCTTTGCGCGGGAAGCCGGCCCCCTTTCGGGAAGAGTTTTTCAAAACAACCCTCCTGCCGCGAAGCAGCGTGTGTCTTAGTTTCCCTTCGGCAAGGCGCTTCGAGAGGTTGCCTTCCCGCAAAACAGCGCGCGCCAAAACCCGCCCTTTCACAAGCGCCTTTTGAGTGCCAATCTACTCCAATCAGCCCTTTTCCATTGGCTCCTGTGTCGTCAGCTCTTCGAGCTGCTCGCCAAGGCTTGACCACTGCTCGTACAGCGCATCCAGCTGCTCTTGAAGCTGCGCCTGGCCCTGCGTCAGCGCCGAGAGCGCCTCATAGTCGCTGGCCTTTTGCCCCATCTCCTCCTGCAATTCCAAAAGCGCACGCTCGAGCGCCGCAATCTCTTTTTCGCAAGCAGCCTGTTGACGAAGCAGCGCGCGCTCCTGTTTGAGCGGGGAGGCGGTGCGCTCCCGTTGCCGGGTCGTCTCCTTTTCCCGTGCCTTTGGCGCCGGCGCGCTGCCGGCGGCGCTGCGCGCCGCCTGATACTCCTCAAAGCCGCCGCGAAAATCGGTCACTGTGC
>CABRXB010000188.1 GCA_902474785.1 uncultured Eubacteriales bacterium
GAGATGGCGCCGCTTTGCCGCATGTCATTGATGAGCTCATTTCCCTCGCGGCTGCGCTCGCCCACGCCGGCAAACACCGAATAGCCGCCATGTCTCTTGGCGATGTTGTAGATGAGTTCCATGATGAGCGTGGTCTTGCCAACGCCCGCCCCTCCAAACAGGCCGATCTTGCCGCCTCTCGAATAGGGTGTCAAAAGGTCGATCACCTTGATGCCGGTCTCGAAAAACTCGGTCACGGGGGTGAGGCTTGTGAAGGGCGGCGGGTTGCGGTAGATCTCCGACAGAGGGGCTTCGATGGGCCCCAGCTCGTCGATGGGACGGCCCAGCACGTCGACCACGCGGCCGAGCACCGCCTCGCCCACCGGCACGCTGATGCAGCGCCCCGTATTTCTCACGGCGGTGCCGCAGCGCATGCCGTCGGTGGCCTCCAGCGCGATGCAGCGCACCACGCCGGGAGAGGCGTTTGCCGCAACCTCCATGTGTTTGCCGTCGGCGCTGATGAGCAAATCGCGCACCTTGGGCGCCTCGCCTTGAAACTGCACGTCGAGCACGGGGCCGCCAATCTTGACGATGACCCCCTCGTTTGTCCTATCCCTCATTCCTGCGTCCCTCCCTGCGAAAGCGCCAGCGCAGCGCCTGTGATCTCGGAGATCTCGCTTGTGATGGCGCTCTGCCGCGCCATGTGATAGCGCACCGTGAGCTGCTCTAGCATCTCGTCGGCGTTTTGCGTGGCGCGCTGCATGGCGGTCATGCGGGCATAGTGCTCGCTGGCATAGGCCTGCACCAGCACGCCAAAGAGAATGCCCAGCACATACTGGGGCACCAGCATGTCAAACACCACCTGAGGCGAGGGCTCATAGAGAATTTCCGAGAGCTCCTGCGCCTGCTTGACGTCGCCGTAGTCGGCCAGCTTGATGGGCAAAAGCCGCCGCATGACGGGCTGATTTTTGGTCTCCCCGTAAAAAGAGGTGAAGATGACCAAAATCTCGTCGGCCAGCCCGCTGTCGTACAGTCGCAGCACGTCGTACATCATGCCCCGAGCGCGGTCAAGCGTGGGGTCTTGCACAATGCCCGAATAGGAGACGTCGGGCGTGATGCCGCGCGCCTCAAAAAAGGCGTCGGCCGTGTGCCCGAGCGTGATTAGCCCGCCGCCCTGCTCCTGGGGCTGCAGGTGTTCCAGGGCGAATTCCAGCACCTTTGCGTTGTAATCCCCGGCGAGCCCTTTGTCGCCCGAGATCACGATGCAGGTGCGGCGACCTCCCGCTCTCCCGTCGAGATAGGGGTGGGAGATGTCCTGCGAGGAGAGCAAAAGCTCCTTCATGGTGCGCTGCACCGTGTTGAAATACTGGTGGTTGTATTCGATGTGGCTCATCACGCGCTTGATGCGCGTGGAGGAGACGATCTGCATGGCCCCCGTGATCTTCTTGGTCTGGGCCACCGCCGCCATGTGCCGGCGCAGATCATGCGTCTGCGGCATCGCCCTCACCCCCTTTGATGGCCAGAAAACGATCCATGCAAGAGAGGATCGCCTGCTTTTGCGCCTCGGTCAAGTTCCCCGTTGCGTCGATGGCGCGCAGGGTGGAGGCCGCTTCGCCCGCAAGCATGGACAGCAGCGCCGCGCGCCGCTGTGCGACCTCTTGCACCGGCGTGTCGGAAAACACGCCGTGCTGCGCTGCGAGCAGCAGGCAGACCTGGCGGGACAGGGGGAGCAGCTCCTCCTGGGGCTGTTTGAGCAGTTCGGTCAGCCGCTCGCCCGCCTGCAGCATCTGTGCCGTCGCCGCGTCGATGTCGGCCCCAAACTGGGCGAAGACCGCCATATCGCGATACTGCGCCACCGACAGGCGCAGGCTGCCCGACACCTGCTTCATGGCCTTTGTCTGCGCCGAGCGACCCACGCGCGACACCGAGAGGCCCACGTTGATGGCGGGGCGCACGCCGGCGTTGAAGAGTTCGCTCTCCAGGTAGATCTGCCCGTCGGTGATCGAGATCACATTGGTGGGGATGTAGGCCGAGATGTCTCCGGCCAGCGTCTCCACGATGGGCAGCGCCGTCATCGAGCCGCCGCCCAGGGCGGGGGAGAGCTTTGCCGCCCGCTCAAGCAGGCGGCTGTGCAGATAGAACACGTCGCCCGGGTATGCCTCGCGGCCCGAGGGTCGGCGAAGCAGCAGCGACATGGCGCGGTAGGCGACGGCATGCTTAGACAGATCGTCGTAGACAATGAGCACGTCGCGCCCTTGCAGCATAAAGTGCTCGGCGATGGAGCAGGCGGCATAGGGCGCGATATACTGCATGGCGGCGGAGTCGGCTGCGCTTGCCGAGACCACCACGGTGTTTGACAGCGCCCCCGCCTGCTCGAGCATGTGCACAACGCCGGCCACGCTCGAGGCCTTTTGCCCGATGGCGCAGTAGACGCAAAGCACCCCCTTGCCCCTCTGGTTCAAAATGGCCGAGAGTGCGATGGCGGTTTTTCCGGTCTGCCGGTCGCCAATGATGAGCTCGCGCTGGCCTCTGCCGATGGGGATCATGCTGTCGACGGCCAGAATGCCTGTTTCGAGCGGCGTGTCGACGGCGGCGCGGTGCATGATCGAGGGGGCGGGGCATTCGATGGGGCGAAACTTTGTGGGTTTGAGGGCCTTGCCGTCGAGGGCGCGCCCGATGGGGTCGATCACCCTGCCGAGCAGCTCCTCTCCCACGCAGATGTCGGCCACATGGCCGGTGCCGCGCACCTGCGTGCCGGGCAAAACGCTCTCGCCGCCCAGCAACACGGCGCCAACGCCCTCGAGACGCAGATCCAGCGCCAGTCCCACCGTGCCGCCCTCAAAGGTGAGCAGCTCTCCATAGCGGCTGTGGGGCAGCCCGTCGATCTGCACAATGCCGTCGCCACAGCTTTTGACGAATCCCGATTCGTAGATGTCCGGGGAGAGATCGGCCTGTTCGATGCGCCGGCGTAAAAACTCGCTGACCGATTCGAGCTCCTCTTCCTCGAGCTGGATTTCATCAAGATCGCGCGCCGACAACGCCTTGTTTCCCCGGAAGGGGTCGAGCGACAAGCTGGCGTCAAACACCCGCCCGCCAATGCGCGCCACAAAGCCGCCCAGCAGCGTCTCGTCCGGCACGATTTCAAAGTCCAGCGTTTTTCCAAAGAGCGCCTCAAAACCCTTTGTGATGGAGCGAATCTCGCTCTCGTCGTAGGGCGGGGCTA
Organism: uncultured Eubacteriales bacterium; assembly: GCA_902474785.1. Classification (GTDB taxonomy): domain Bacteria; phylum Bacillota; class Clostridia; order Oscillospirales; family Feifaniaceae; genus Galloscillospira. Next base: position 3,203 of record CABRXB010000188.1, read on the forward strand.
TCCTGAGTATCGGTTTGTTCATTGCTTCTCCATCTCACTGAAAAAATTGCTCACAACGGCGCGGTTATCCTCCAAAGAGACCTCGCGCCGCAAGATCCTTGCGGCAATCTCGGTGGCAAGCTGCGCCGTCTCCTCTCTCATGGAGCTCATGGCGAGCGCCTTTTCCTGGGCAATACGCCCGGCTGCGGCGGCCATGATCTCATCGGCCCCCTTGCGCGCGTCGGCCAACAGGCGCGCCGATTCCTCGGCCGCCTTTTCCTC
>CABRXB010000189.1 GCA_902474785.1 uncultured Eubacteriales bacterium
TTATAGATCTCGATGGCGGCGTCAGGACATGCAATGGCGCACATTTTGCAGGCGATGCAAGCATCCTGGTTGACGACGGTGGCATAGTGGTACCCACTGGGGTTGCTCTCTTTGCCCAGCGCCAGAACGCCCTTGGGGCAATTGAGGATACAAAGCTCGCAAGCCTTGCAGACTTTGCTGTTGATCTCGACCTTTGGCATAGCACTTCTCTCCTTACTCAATGATATATTAAGCACTTTGCCGATGCTACCGCATCGACAGACCGCGAGGGCCCTCAGGGATGATCGGTCCGGGGTTGCGAAGCAGCCACGGATAGATGATGAAGATGTCGATCGGAATAAGCGGCTCTTCAATGCGATCCTTGACCGCATCGTAGAGTTCGCTGAGCACGCAGACATAGTCGATGCCCACATCGCCGCCTTCGAGAATCGCCTTGAGCTTGTCGTTGCCCTCCACCACCTCGTCGGGCGTGGTGGTCAGGCCCAGGTTGGGATTGCTGATGATATTGACTTTTCGAATGCGGGAGACGCGGGTGATGCTGTAAAGCGTGTCGTTGATGCTCATGGCATCCTTCGACCAGGGACGATAGGTGTTGATGACGAAAAACACACAGGTGTTGTCGTCGTTGAGAATGTGGGAGAACTGACCGATCATGCGCGCACCGGTGGCGTTGCCGCCGATATCGAGCAGAACATAGGAATCGGGGTCGGTCAGGGTCTCGATGACGCCGGGCACGATGGTGGGCGCATCGAGAAGCTGTTTCTGACTGTGCACAATGATGCCCTTTTCTTCAAGCAGCTCCGAGACATCGCGGCTGCGGAAGAGGCCCTTGGTCTGATCCATGTCAAAGAGGTGAACGGGTTTGTCGGCCACCTCCGCCATGAGCTGGGCAAAATTCATGGCCAGCTCCGACTTTCCGGAGCCAGCCTCTCCAATGAAAACGAAATTTTTCTTTCTAGCGAGCAACTCGCGCATGATACTGTTATCCATAACTCCATCGCTCCATGCTTCCTATAGTCGGCGAATGCACACGCCTTGTCCTTCGCCGCGGTGTTGTCCGCCCAAAGCTGGACGCCGCTCCCCTCTGCTCAAAAGCCAAAGGCGACACGACGCCAGTTTTCAGGCTAATTATACTATAGTATTTTGTCCACGTCAACTTTGCTTACGCGGGAACTTGGGGCAAAAATGACCAAAAATGATCGTTTTTTTTGTTTGGCATGAAAAGTTTCCCGCAAATTGAGGAAGTTGCCGTTTCCCTCCTTTCTTTTTTTTGACATTGCCCACAAAACCTATGGAAGTCTCGACAGGCGGTCCAGCAGCAGTGAGAGATACCCCGCCGCGTTGCAGGACAGGGGAATGGTGCAATTTGCCGCGCGGCGGGAAACCCCATACCAGTCCACCACAGTTTTCCCTCGCGTTTTGACCCCTCTTGTCTCGATAGCGACCACAAAGTCCCCGCAGCTGAAGAGATCCGGTCGCAACAGATAGGCGGCCGTCACAGCGTCGTAGACCGGACAGCCCTTGAGCCCCATACGCGTGGAGATGGCATGAGAATACCTCAAAAGAGAGGCCACGGCGTCGGCGCAGGCGGTTCCCACCGCCTCCACCTGCTCAATCTCGCCGCTGCCCAAAGTGGTCTGATTGCAGACGTCGAGCGGCACCATGGTCAGTTTGACGCCGCTTTCAAAGACAATGCGCGCGGCCTCGGGGTCTACATAGATGTTGAACTCGGCCTGAAGCGTGGCATTGCCCCCCAAAATGCCGCCTCCCATGACGATGACCTCCCGCAAAAGCCCCGGCAGGTCGGGGTGGGCTAAAAAGGCTTTTGCCACATTGGTGAGCGGACCGATGGCTATGATGGTGAGCTCCCCGGGGCGCTCCAGCGCGCGACGGTAAAAGAGTTCCGACACCTCGCCCGCGGCGGGCTTCGTCACAGGGTCGGGTAGCGACAGGGAGCCGAGCCCCCCGGCGCCGTGGACGTCGGGCGCCGTCACAAGCCGCACCATGAGCGGAGAGGCGGCGCCGGCATAGACCGGCACGTCGGTGCGGCCGGCCAGTTCCGTAAGGCAAAGGGCGTTGCGCAGCGTGCTCTTGAGCCCCACATTGCCGCCCACCACTGTGATGGCTTGTAAGTCCACCTGCTCAGAGCCCAGAAGCAGCAGCATGGCAACCGCGTCGTCCACGCCGGGGTCGGTATCCAAAATCACCGGACGTTTGACTGTCTCTTTCATTGGCCGCTCCCCTCCCCTGCCGCAAAGCTGTTGAGCACGAGCGCCGCCGCCCTTGCACGGTCAACCCCCACTGCGACGCGGTGGGCGCGCGGCAGACCGGACAGCCCGCGCAGGTCGGAGATTAGCGCGCCGTCGCAAAACTCCGAGGCCGTTTCCACCTCCAGGTGGGACGGCGTTGTTTCAAACAACGCCGGGGCCATCTCCCACAGCACGGCGCACATGCCGCGCAGCGGCAATTCCCCCTGAGACACGGCGCCAGAAGCGGCGCATTCGAGCAGCGCCGCCGTCCGCTGCGCCGCCGCCGACGGCAAGGCGCGCAGGGCGGCGAGTTCTTCCTGCGTCAACGCGGCGCTGCGCGTGACATCGAGCCCCAGCACCACCGCCGGCACGCCGCTTTTCAGCACAATATCGGCTGCCTCGGGGTCGAGAAAAAAGTTGTGCTCGGCAACCGGCGTGCAGTCGCCGCCCCGCAGCGCGCCGCCCGTTATCGTGATGTGGTCGATTTTTTCCTTGCAATCAGGGCGCGCAAGCAGCAGCAGGGCCACGCCTGTGAGCGGCCCCGTCACCAAAAGCGTGACGGGGGTTTTGCGCTCCGATAGAATTTGAACCTGCAAGTCGAGCGCCGTCTGCCCCGTCGCGGGTTCACCCTTTTTCGGCGCGCAGGGTTGCCGCAGTTCGGCATCGCCGGGCAGGGGCCTCATGAGCGGTTGCGCCGCGCCCGCCGCCACCGGGGCGTGCACGCCCATGTCGGCCAGCAGACGGCTCAACTGCTGCGCGGCGTACGCCGCCGTTTCACAGCCTGTCGACGTGGTGACGCCGGTCAGCGCAAGCGACGGACATTGCAGCGCCAGCAGCAGCGCCGCGGCGCTCTGGTCAAAGCCGCCGTCAATCAAAATGGGGCGTTTTGTCAAAGGACTTCCCTCCTCTGGACTTCTGCCGCGGGCGGCCGGACAGCCCCGCCCCGCGGCCGGTGGTTTTGATAAGGGGCGCCTTGAAAATCCGGAAAAGCAGGCCGGTCTGCCGGCATCCACCAGCAGGCAGACCGGCCTGCGCATGCGCTGACGAGGCGCCCAGCCTGCGTCCGACGGGCGAGCGTTTACAGATCCGTTTCTGCGACCCGGTTGTTTTAGATTTGGCTGTGCGCAATCCGGGGCCCGGCGACCCAAGGCCCCACTTCAAAGAAAGGGACGCCATTCGCCCCAACCCCGACGCGCTGCAATGGCGCGGCGGG
>CABRXB010000190.1 GCA_902474785.1 uncultured Eubacteriales bacterium
ACTTTAAGCGGATTCATGTCGCAGGACTCATGTTGTAGCAAATGCTCTGCTACCACGGTTTGAGGGCGCCTGTGTGTTGAAGCGCCAGGCGTTACCCTTCAACTGTCAGAAAATTCAGCGCGCCAAACGTCTGGGGTCGCCGCACCGCTCCTATCCGCGCTTTTTGAAGATGTTGAGAATGGAGTCGATGTCGTTGATGTCGTCGTCGCTGATGAGACGACGCGAGTCGGGCTCCGAGGCCGCCTCCGTGGAGGCGGGCGGTGCCGTTGACGGTGCTCCAAAGGGCGTGTTGAAGGGTTTGTGCGTGCTGGGCACCCCGTCAAACAACGGGCGGCTCTCAAATGTCGAAGCCTGCTGCTGCGGACGCTGCTCTGGCGGCTGCACGGCGGGGGCTGCCGACGCCGCGGGGTCGGCCGTTGCAAGAGATTCAAAGCCCGTTGCAATGATGGTCACACGCACCTCGTCGGTCAACTCTTCGTCAAAGGACACGCCAAAGATGATGTTGGCCTCAGGGTGGGCCGCCGCCGTCACCACGCTCACAGCGTCGTCCACTTCGCCAAGCCCGATGTCGGTGGGCGCAAAGATGTTGATGATGACGCCGCGCGCACCGTTGATGGTGGTCTCGATCAGGGGGCTGTTGATGGCCTCAAGCACGGCCTCGGTCATCTTGTCGCGCCCAGTGCCGTGTCCCACGCCCATATGTGCATAGCCGGCGTCCTTCATGACGGAGGAGACATCGGCAAAGTCAAGGTTGATGTACCCTGGGACATTGATGAGATCCGACAGGTTGGCCACGCCCAGACGCAGCACATCGTCGGCCTTTTCAAAGGCGTTCGTCAGCGTGATGGGCGTATCGCTCACCAGCTTGAGTCGCTCATTGGGAATGATGATCAGCGAGTCCACCTGCTCGCGCAGCATGCGGATGCCCTCTTCTGCGGCGTTGATGCGGCTCTTCCCCTCAAAGCGAAAGGGTTTGGTTACAATGCCAACGGTGAGAATGCCCATCTCCTTGGCGATGCTGGCCACAACGGGCGAGCCGCCGGTGCCGGTGCCTCCCCCCATGCCCGCGGTGATGAACACCATATCGGCGCCTTTGATGGCGGCGGCAAGCTCCTCACGGCTCTCCTCCGCAGCACGGGCTCCCTTTTCAGGATTTGCGCCTGCCCCCTGTCCTTTGGTCAACTTCTCGCCGATCTGAATTTTCTGTGTGGCCCGGGAGGAGTTGAGATCCTGCTTGTCCGTGTTGACGGAGATGAACTCCACGCTGGTGATGCCGGAAGAAATCATGCGGTTGACGGCATTGTTTCCCCCTCCGCCGATACCGACGACTTTGATATTGACGGGAGATGCTGCGCTGGAATCGAATTCAAAAATCATGACTGTTCCTCCTGCTGTCGGTCGAATGGCGGCGTCGCGCCTTATCACTAAATATTGTGGTTACATTTCATTACCATTGCTCTATAGTGTATCTTATTCTGCATTCAAATTCAAGAGGTTTCTCCTTAAAATCGCGAGGTTCTGGAAGATGCGCGTCGCGAAAACCACCATGGCGGCCAGTTCAAGCTGCATGTTGATGCGTTTTCCAAAATATGTCATAGCGGCGGCGAGCAGCGCATTGATGAAAAATCCAGAGATGAAAATGCTGTCGTTATACTCGCCCAGCGTGCGCGCACGAAGACCTCCGATGATGGAGTCGGCGCAGGCCACCAGCATGATGCCCATGTAAGCCGAGAGCGTCTCGGGAAAATATCCGGGGAACAAAAACCCCAGCGCAATGCCAATTGCAAGTCCAACCACGCCCAGCATGGAAAATCTCCCCCTTTCTACTGCTCCACCGCGTCGTTTTTATATTCCTGTGCGTATTGAAACGTCGTCTTTCCCGTGTATGCCTTGATGAGCACCTCATCCGTCTGCTGCACGTCAAACTGAATGTCCCAGATCGAGAGCTGATCGATGATGCCGCCGCGCATGCGCAGTGCCGAGCTCAACGCCTCGGGATCGCCAATAGCGCGGATGACATAGGGGGCGGCGTAGCGGTTGTTATTGACGCTCACAATGGAACCGGCACAGCGGATCTCACTGGTGGCAAGCAGCCTTTCGTCGTTGATGCTGATGGCCTCGGCGCCGGCGTCGCGCAGCTCGTTGACCACCTGCAAAATATCGTTGTCATGGATGATATAGTAGCTTGGGTCGGCCAGCGAGTCGGCGGGGCTTTTTAGACTGTCGCTCATGGTGACCACAAGGCCCGGCCCGATCACATCGGTAAAGCCGGCCACCAGCTCGGCGCGCGCAAGCTCGCTTGCAAGCACGGCGGCATAGTCGCCGCTCTGCAGCGACAGTTCCCGATACTTGGACAAATCATCCTTGTTGCGCAACAGCTCCTCATAGAGCTCCTGGTTTTTCTCTCGCTCCTTGTTGAGCAGGCTTTGCAGCTCTTCGGCGCGCAGTTGCTGACTGGTGAGCGCGTTGCTCGAAATGTCCACGCTTTTGAACTGCATGGAGAGCAAAAACCCAAAGAGAATGCAGGCAAAAAACACGCCAAACGCAATGGGCCGCTTTGTCTCAACCGGCGGCGGCGCCTGCTGTGTCTGCTCGGGCGCAATCATGAGCGGCGAATCGGACAGTACCTCTCCTTGCACCGCGTCGTCCTCCTCGGGAAGAGGCACCTGGCTGTAATTTTGATCTGTCATGTTGTCTCCCCTCCTGCCGGCTCGTCTTGTTGCAGCGCGGATGACGACCTGCGCTGTCCCGGCTTGTGGATCACGCGCCCCACGGTGGAGGCGTCGAGCGTGCCGGTGTCGCTCTCTTCAAGCCGTTTGATGCTCTCAGCTACCAGACGCAGCTTGTCCGCCAGCGACAGACTGTCCCCCAGCTCTACGACAAAGCGGTCTCCCAGCTTGACGGTCAGCTCCGAGGGGTTGCGAAGGTCGACTTCGGATGTGCCTTCCAGTAGTTCATTATCGTGCAAGGCGGTAAAAATGTCAACACATATTCCGCCGTCGCTTTCTGTCTCATAGGCAAGAGTTTGCGCGATTTCCACCGGTGTTACAAAATTCCCCAAAACAAGGGGCAGCAAGTCGCCCGACGGATCCTCCTCGAGGTATCCCAAGACCTTTCCATCGGCCGCGACCAGCAGGCTTTTCCCCTCGTCTAACTCGCGGTAGGCGGCCTGCGCTTTGGTCACTGTCACTTCCACGGTGTCAGGCAGACGGCGCTTGATCTGCACCGTCTCAAGCCACGGCATACGCGAGAGAAGCGTTTTCTCCATGGCATTTGTTCGAAGCAGCAGCAGGGGTTGTCCCTCCTTCAGACCGCAGGTTTCAAGCAGCAGCTCGTCTGTATAGGGGCTCTCCCCCTCCACCGCAATGGTTTTGACGGGCAGGCTCTTGACCGCATAGTAGAGCAGTACGCACAGCCCGACGGCAAGCGCCAGCATTGCCGCCAACAGCAGG
>CABRXB010000191.1 GCA_902474785.1 uncultured Eubacteriales bacterium
GAGATCGAATACGACAAGGTCGATCAGATCCGCGGCATGGACATCGCCTTTGTCACCACCGCCAAGACCGACGAAGAGGCCCGTGAGCTGCTGTCCCTGATGGGCGCGCCCTTCGCCAAGTAAAGGAGGAACACGCTTTGGCTAAAACATCCATGAAGATCAAGCAGAGCAGACCGCAGAAGTTCTCGAGCAGAGAATACAACCGCTGCAAGATCTGCGGAAGACCCCATGCCTACCTGCGCAAATATGGCGTCTGCCGCATCTGCTTTCGCGAGCTGGCCTACAAGGGGCAGATCCCCGGCGTGCGCAAGGCAAGCTGGTAAACGGCAAATGGGACTGGGGCAAATCCCGTCCGGCTTGAATTCGCCTGCCGCCTGAAACTACCCGGGCAGCGCCTCTTGCCGTGCGAGAACCGCGACAGCCCCTTTGACAAACGCTCGCTTTTGCACTCTGCCGGCGCAGGATCCAACCGCGCCTTTGGGGTATTTCGTCAAAAGCGATCTTGCCTGATGCGCTCTCCTTCGCAGCAACATGCCGTATGACCCTTCACGGCGCCCTTTTGCGCCGTTTGCGGACAGATGGGCTGATGGGCGAGAGAGAAACATCGCTTTTGGGGACATACCACAACATTGGGCGCCAGCTTGCGTTTGACGCCGTCGGGCTTTGGCCCGTGAAATCAAGGCACACACCCACCGACAAGTAAACAGGAGGACAAGAGAATGCAGACAACCGACGCGATTGCAGATATGCTGACTCGCATCCGCAACGCCAGCGCGGCAAAACATGCCACAGTCGAAGTACCTGCTTCCAACATGAAGAAGGCAATCGCCTCGATTCTTTTGGAAGAAGGGTATATCAAAAACTTCGAGGTGATGGAAAACGGCCATCAGGGGTCCATCAAGATCACCTTGAAGTATGGCAAGGACAAGACGCCCGCCATCACGGGCATCAAGCGCGTTTCCAAGCCGGGCCTTCGCATTTATTCCGGCTGTAAGGAGATGCCTCAGGTCATTCGCGGCCTGGGCGTCGTCATCGTTTCGACGAGCAGGGGCGTCGTCACCGACCGGAAGGCCAAAGAGCTCAACGTCGGCGGCGAGGTTCTCGCCTACGTCTGGTAAGGGGAGGGAACAGTTATGTCTAGAATCGGCAGAGCCCCCATCGCCGTCCCCGCCGGCGTCGAGATCAAAGTGGCGGGCAACCACATCTCGGTCAAAGGGCCCAAAGGCGCCCTCGAGATGGATCACCATCCCGACATGATCGTCAAGGTCGACGGCAATGTTGTCACGGTCGAACGCCCCAGCGACAACAAGGAGCACCGCTCCCTGCACGGCCTGACCCGCACGCTCATCGCCAACATGATCCACGGCGTCCACGAGGAGTTTTCCAAGATGCTGGAGGTCAACGGCGTTGGCTACCGTGCCCAAAAGCAGGGCAAACAGCTCGTCATGAACCTGGGCTATTCGCATCAGGTGGTGGTCGACGAGATTCCCGGCATCACCATCGACGTGCCGTCGCCCAACAAGGTGGTCATCCACGGGCCCGACAAGCAAAAGGTGGGCCAGTTTGCCGCCGAGGTGCGCGAGAAGCGCCCGCCGGAGCCTTACAAGGGCAAGGGCATCAAATATGATTACGAGGTCATTCGCCGCAAGGAAGGCAAGGCCGGCAAGAAGGCTTAAGGAAAGGAGAGCACGCGCTATGATTCACCGCAAAGACAGCAACAAACTCAGACAGAGACGGCACAGACGCGTCAGAGGCAAGATTTCCGGCACCGCCGAGCGCCCGAGACTGTGCGTTTACCGTTCTCTTGCCAATATCTACGCCCAGGTCATCGACGATGTCAAGGGCGTCACGCTCGCGGCTGCCTCCTCTTTGGATAAGGACTTTGACGGCTACGGCGGCAACAAGGATGCGGCCAAGGCGGTCGGTCTGGCCATCGCGAAGAAGGCGATGGCGGCCGGCATCACCGAGGTTGTGTTTGATCGCGGCGGCTATGTCTATGGCGGCCGTATCCAGCAGCTCGCCGAAGGCGCCCGTGAGGGCGGCCTCAAGTTCTAAAGAGGAAGGAGATCGGAAATGGCTAGAATTGACGCTGCGACACTCGACCTTCAAGAGAAGGTTGTTGCCATCAACCGCGTTTCCAAGACCGTCAAGGGCGGCAGAATTTTCAAATTCGCTGCCATCGTCGTCGTGGGCGACGGCAACGGTCATGTGGGCTGCGGCCTGGGCAAGGCCTCCGAAGTTCCCGATGCGATTCGCAAGGGCATTGAGGACGCCAAGAAGAACATTGTGGAGATCTCCCTGAAGGGAAGCACCATTCCGCACGAAGTCATCGGCAAGTTTGGCGCCGGCGAGGTGCTGCTCAAGCCCGCCGCCCCCGGTACCGGCGTCATCGCCGGCGGTGCGGTGCGCGCCATCGTCGAGATGGCCGGCATCAAGGATATCCGCACAAAATCGCTGCGCTCCAACAACCCGCGCAACGTGGTCAACGCCACGCTCGAGGGTCTCAAGAGCCTGCGAAGCGCCGATCAGGTGGCTGCCGTGCGCGGCAAGTCGATCGGTGAGATCATCGGTTAAGGAGGGGAGCGACAATGAGCAAGACCATCGAAATCAAGCTGGTCAAATCCCTGAACGGCAGACATCAAAAGCACATCGCAACGGCCAAATCGCTGGGTCTCAAGCGCCCCGGCAACGTCGTTGTCCAACCCGACAACGAAGCCACCAGAGGCAAGATCAACCAGATCCGCTATCTGGTGGAAGTGAAATAACAACAGTCGTCAAAGGAGGTGCAATCAGCAATGAAGCTCCATGAACTGAGCCCCGCCGCCGGCGCTACGCAGGAGAAAAAGCGCAAGGGCCGCGGCATCGGCACTGGCAACGGAAAAACCGCGGGCAAGGGCCACAAGGGTCAAAAGGCGCGTTCGGGCGGCGGCGTTCGTCGCGGTTTCGAGGGCGGCCAGATGCCCTTGCAAAGACGCCTGCCCAAGCGCGGCTTTACCAATGCGCGCTTTCGCGTGACCTACGCCAATGTCAACTGTGAGGATCTCAACAAAGCCTTTGAATCGGGAGCCACCGTCGACGTGGCCGCTCTCAAGGCGGCCGGTCTGGTCAAAAAGACCTTTGACGGCGTGAAGGTGCTGGGCGACGGCGAGCTGACCAAAAAGCTCGACGTCAAGCTGCAGGCCTACTCCGCCTCTGCCAAAGAGAAGATCGAGGCTGCCGGAGGTAAGGCTGAGGTGGTTGAATTATGATCGAAACCATCAAAAACGCATGGAAAATTGACGAGCTGCGCAAAAAAATGATGTTCACCTTGTTCATCATCGTTCTGTTTCGCTTCGGCGCCAAGATTCCTGTTCCGTTTTTGGATGCGAGCGTGCTGCAAACCTACATGCAGGTCAACAGCGGCACCATCTTCAGTTACCTCGACATGCTCTCAGGCGGCGCCTTTTCACAG
>CABRXB010000192.1 GCA_902474785.1 uncultured Eubacteriales bacterium
ACGGCGGCAGAGCTCCGCCAGAATGAGAATGCCCACAATGGCAACCACCACGTCGAGCTGGCTGGCGCGGCCGGCGCGCTTGACAATGGCCTGAAAATTGAACACATAGTAAAAATAACAGGCGGCGCCCACCACTGCAAGCACCATGTCATACCAGGCAACGTGATTGATGCGCGCCGTGTCGCCCTTGCGCAATGGATAGAGGAAAAAGGCCAAAAAGATGACGATGCCGACAAATGACGCGCGCCGAATCTGCTCGGGCAGCGTGGAAAACACATTCATCCAAAGGACATAGAGTGAAAAACCAACCAGAGAAAAGCGCACCAGCAGCTTACGAGGGCCGGTGAACTGCCTGGTGTTTGACTCTCTGTCAAATTCGGCGAGCACCTTTTGCGCGTTGGCCGCAGCCAGCGCCGCCTCATCGTCGGGGTCGATGGCCACATTCTCAAAAACTTCTGTTGTGCTGTTCAAAGCGGTTTTGTCCGCATCCTCAAAATCCGCGCCGCCCTTTGCGCCGTCGTCGCCGGACATGGCGCCCGACGCATCCGCGGCGGCACAGGCCTTTTTCTCATCGCGGCTGTCTCCTAAAAAGTCGGACATTGTTAGATCCTCCCAACACTAGTTTACCAGGACAAAGCGAACGGTGCTGTTTTTCCCACACAGCTCCGTAAGGTTGATCTGCTGTCCGTCAATCTCGAGAAAATGGTCGTAGACGGTTCCCACGATGTAAGACAAAGACGGGATGTACCGGTGAAACCCGGTGATGAGCATGTGACCGTCTTGTGTGTAGGACAGCGTTTGCCCCTGCTCCACCTGCGTTGCAACGCCGGCGCCGAAGGCGGCGTATTCGCAGGATTCCACATAAATTTTTCCCTCTGAAATCGAATAGGTCTCACAGACCTCGCTTTTGTTGACCGAATGCAGAAAGCGCACGGAAAACTCGCTTTTCTCGTCCACGGGGTATGAGGCATAGCGTTCCCCCGTATCCGCATCGACAAGAGACAACGTCATCGGCGTGCCGAAAAGTGTCTCTTTGAACAGGAAAAGGATAGCCGCAATGATACAAAGCACCATTGCGGCTATCGCCATGGCTTTCTTTCCCCGCGCCGGTCGGCCATGCCGACGATCCACTCTTTGCAATTAGCTCAGTGCGCCAACTTCCTTGAAGTATTTCTCGGCGCCGGGATGGAAGGGAACCGAAACGCCTTCCACGGCATAGTTGACATCGAGCTCGTTGCCCTTGGCGTGGCCCGCCACAACATCGGCCTTGTTCTCAAAAAGGGTCTTGGTCATGTTGTAAACCAGATCCTCGGAGAGCGAGTTGGCCACGATGAGGGTGGCTTTGACCGCAACGGTGGTGGCCGGCTCGGTCATGCCCTTGTAGGTGTCGGCCGGGATGTCATAGCTGGTATAGAAAGGATACTTCTCGATCAGAGCGGCAGCCTCTTCGCCATCGACATTGAGAATCACAATGTCGTTGGTGGTGGCAAGCTCGGTGATGGCGGTGGTGGGAGCGCCGGCGGTGCAGAAGAAGGCGTCGATCTTGCCGTCCTTGAGCGCGTTGGCGGAATCACCAAAGCCGAGATTTTGCACCTTGATGTCGTCAAAGGTCAGGCCATAGGCCTCAAGAATCTGTCTGGTGTTGAATTCCACGCCGGAGCCGGCATCGCCAACAGAGACGTTTTTGCCGGCCAGGTCCGCAATGGAGTTGATGCCGGCGGCGGGATTGGCAACCACCTGGCAAACCTCAGCATAACAGGCGGCCATGCTGCTAAAGCCTTCCATCTTCTCGCCGTCAAACAGATCGGTGCCGTTGTAGGCATAGTCCATCACGTCGTTTTGCACGATGGCAACTTGAACCTCATTGTCACAGACCAGGGCGATGTTGGCCTTGGAAGCGCCGGTCGACTGCACGTCGACAGTCAGACCCTCGATCTTCTCGGTAAACAGCGTGCCCAGCACGCCGCCGTAGGCATAGTAAGTACCGGTTGTACCGCCGGTGGCCATCTTGACGTTGACCGGGGTTACGGCGTCGCCGCCACCTTCCCCATCGCCTTCGCCGCCCTCATCGGTCTTGTTGCAAGCGGATAGCGCCACTGCAAAGAGCATAACCAGAGCCAAAAGCAGACTGAGTTTGCGTTTCATTTTTGTATCCCTCCATTTTAAAATAAAGCTTCGCTTCATTGTTCCCAAAAGGCCTGCCGTTTGCGGCCGTCACGGTTACAATCTGAAATCCTCAAGCCCGGACAATCTTTATTTGGGACAAAGCAAATGCCCGTCCGTCGCACCCATTTCTCGGCTTGGCCGTTGTCCTTGAAAAGACGGTGCGCCTTGAACAAGCATCAGAACTATCGTTATTATATCGACTTTCTGCCACAATTGCAACACATAAATACAAATATACAAGAATCTTTGTGAAATTGTGCCAAAGCATACCTCCCACATCTGTCAGGCATAAACGGAAGGGGTTTCTCATATGGATGTCTTACCATGACTGCCAAAGGATCGAGGGGTGTTCTTAGATGTATATCAAGGCGATCAAAATCAATCCCAAGCTGCTCAAGTGGGGTGGCGTCGCCATACTGGTGCTGCTGGCCGTTTTGTTGACCATGTCGCTCACTGGCGCCCGCCTCGCCGATGCCCTGGCCTCGGCCGGAGGCATCGACTACAAGGGAATCAAGACCAACGAGGACAGGGTGGGCTTTATCCGTCAATTCGGCTGGGAGGTGGAGGAGGCCGCCATTGAGGTCACAGAGATCACCGTCCCAAAGGAATTCGACGAGGTCTACCAAAGCTACAACGAACTGCAAAAGGCGCAGGGCCTGGACCTGACCAAGTATCAGGGCAAAACCGCCAAACGCTGGACCTATCGCGTGCTCAACTACCCGGGAGAGCAGGGCGAGGTGGTTGCCAACCTTCTGATCTGCGGCAGCCGTATCATTGCCTGCGACGTCTGCAAGACCGAGATGGGCGGCTTTATGCAGGGCATGCAGATGCCGACGCCCACACTTGACCCGACTCTGACGCCACAGGACCCCGCAGCCTCACAAGGCGAGACGTCCGACGAGCAGACGCAGCAAACCGGGGAGAGCGTGCAGGGGGAAACCGAAGAGCAGACGCCGCAGGAATCGCCGGTTGACCCGTGACAACCCATGCTCCATGTTGGCGTCTTACCAACCTGTGAAGAAATGTCCTTTCCAAACGGAGACATCCGCATCCCCGCTCACACTGTTTCTGCGCCCGACTTGGCGCCCCATGAGAAAGCTTGAAAAGACTCATCTAACAGGTTATGCCGCGGCCAGCACAAAGGTGTTGACCGCGGCGTTTTTTCATGATTTCGATCTGCCGGGCAAATCCTGCAAAACGGCAGACACGCCCTCTATGCCGGTTCTCCGCTTTCTTTCGAGAGATCAAACGCTATATTAGCTGCCCAGCGCTTACGCTAACTTT
>CABRXB010000193.1 GCA_902474785.1 uncultured Eubacteriales bacterium
AGACTTGCGGCCAACGCCTTTTGAAAGGGAAGGTGCAGCCAGGGGAAAAGGGTGGTCTTTCAGGAAAAGGGCGTGGCGTCCAGCCGGACGGCAAGGGGAAAGCTTTGGCCCCTTTCAGGGGATCCACATACCCTTTGCAAAAAGCTTTTGCCAACGGCAGCAAATCCAGGCCAGAAGCAGGGTCAAGCCGCGCCATCCCGCCGCTAATTCCGGGCAAGCCCCCGTATCTGAAAGGGATATCGCCCAAATGGTCGGCCGCAAGACACGCATCCAGGGCTTGATCACATCTTCTATGGCTCGATGTCGCGCCTGAGATAGATCATGTCGGTGAGCAGAACACCGTCTTCCACGATGGGATGGTCATAGTTTTTTGTAAAAAAATCTTTGACGCGGTGCGAATAGGAAAAGCCGCAGGCCTCGTAAAACCCCCTTGTGGAGGGGACGTCGCCCGTGCCCACCAGCAGAGTTTGCCCGCGGCCGCGCAGGTGGTGGAGCGCGTGTTCAATCATGGCGCGCCCCAGACCTCTCTTTTGTGCATCTGGCGAGACGGCCAGATTTTTGAGCTCATACACGCCCTCTGAGAGCTGCACGGTCACGCTGACGGCAAGCGGCGTCTCCCCGTCGAAAAGCACGAAGAGCACGCCGTCTTCCAGATAGCGGTCAATCATGTCCTCCTGCTCGTCGGCAAGCAGCAAAAGAGGGAGAAAGCGTTTTTTGTCGCTGTCGATGCGCACAATGTCCATGAAAATTCTCCTTTCAGGGCCGGCAACTTAAAATTGGGCGCGCAGGGGGAGTGAGGCCAAAAATGCGCTGGTCTGCTCAAGCCCCTTTTGCAGCAGGTCGGGGGAGAAGGCGTAGCCGATGCGGTAGCAGTATTCCAGCTCAAAGCAGTCGCCCGGGGTGTAGAGCACGCCTCGTTCCCGGAGCAGTCTCAGGCAAAACTTGCGCGAAGGCAGGTCGGCATTGTAGTGGACAAGAGCGGTGCTGCCGCCCTGCGGCGTCACACAGCGCACGCGCGGCTCGGTGGAGACCCAGGCAGTTAGGATATCGCGGCCCTGCCGCACGATGTCGCGGCCGCGTTGCCAGATGGCCTCTTTGTTTTGAAGGGCCAGAGCCGCAAGCATGTCGTCGAGCACGCCGCAACTGATGGTGTCATAGTCGCGGCGACACTTACAGGCTTCGATGACGGCGGCGTCCTTTGAGACGATAAAACCCAGTCGAAGCCCCGCAAGAGAGAAGACCTTGGACATGCTGCCAACGCTGATCCCCTTTTCGTAGAGGTCGACCACCGAAGGGGTGTAGCTCCCGTCGAGGGTGATGCCGCGGTAGACCTCGTCGTTGAGCAGGTAGACGTCGGCCCTGCGTGCAATGTCGACAAGCTCTTTCATCACGTCGTCGGGAAACAGCGCGCCGGTGGGGTTGTTGGGCGAGTTGATGATGACGAGCTTGGTGTTGGGTCGAAACAGCGTTTTGAGTTTTTCAAGGTCGGGCATGTAGCCGTCCTGCTCCAACAGCGGGAGGGTGGAGAGCTGCGCGCCGGTGGACTCGGGGATGGAGGTGTGTTGCTGATAGGCCGGCGTGAAGCAGATGGCGTGGTCTTTTGGCCCCAGCAGGGAGATGAGAAGCTGATGGTTGGCCCCCGCCGCGCCGTGTGTCACCACAATCTGCTCCGGGGCGGCGGCGGGGCAGAACAGAGACCCTATGCCGCAAAGCAGCGCGGGAGAGCCATAGATGTGCCCATAGGTCAGGCGCTGGTCGGCAAGCAATGTGAGATAGCGGGCCGGCTCCTGCCCCGAGAGCGTCAAAAGCTCTCCGAGCGTGAGCGAGTCCACACAGGTCTCGGCGAGATTGTAGGCGGCGTCGTTTTCATAGGCGTTCATCCACTCTTCTACAAGAAAGGGCTTGATGTCCATGGGGATTCCTCCTGTCAGTAAATTGTGTCTGGGAGACGCAAAAATGAGGAGCTTGTGTGTCGCCATCGCGTACAGGGCGCGATTGGCGTGTCCTGATCTCATCTTACCATATTGGTGGGAAAACACAAGGCTGTTTTGGACAAAGAGCAAGACCTCTAAACGCCTTTGCGCTTGATGCAAGGAGCGCTGCTTTGGCGGTTTCTAGATCGCAAGACCAGCGTGCCATGGCGCGGCAAGCGACTTTCACACAAAGGACGCCGCTTGCGTGAGCAAGCGGCGTCCAGACGTTTGGAGAAAGGCATCCGGCTTTTGCAGCATGGTTGACAGCGGACCCGGCATAAAAGCAAAGAAGTTGATCCGCGATTGCGGCCCAGCAGGCGCCGTCCGTTTTGGCAGTTTGCGTTTTTTGCAACCACGGTCGCAGTCCGGATGTGGGGATGAGATTTTGCAGACCTGCGGCAGCGAAAAGGCCCGGCTCACAGTCGAGCCGTCGACCGTCATTCCAGTTGCAAACAGCGCTCCAGATCCAAAGGTCGCTCCTGTGAATGGGTACAAAGAATTGCACGCACGCTTCAAGGGCGTTTTGAGCCAGCCACACAAGCGGGTGCTGCGTTTGACATCTGAGAGATGATCGCAACCGCCGCGCTTTTTGGGGATGTCTTAAGGGATGCCATAACATGTGACGCTTGCGGCTGGGCGGCGCTTCGACGAAGCTGTGGCCGGGCCGATGCCAAGACGTGCGCTGGCGATGGGCTCAAATCAAGTGGATGAACCGCATCAGAATCGCGGCCACCTCTGCGCGCGTGGCCTGACCTGTGGGGTCGAGCAGGTTGTTGTCCCTGCCCGAGAGCAGCCCTGTCTTTGTCGCCCAGAGCACGGCGTCCTTTGCCCAATCTGAAATCAGGTCTGCATCGTCAAACGCGAGGTTCTCTTTCGGGACGGCGGGGGCTTTGGCAAATTGATAGAGGACAACGGCCAGTTGCTCGCGCGAGATTTCGCCGTCCGGCTCGAAGCGGCCCTGTCCCACGCCCGAAATCAACCCCGCGCGCCCGGCCCAGAGCACAGACTGCCCATACCAGGTGTCGGGCGCAACGTCGACAAAAAAGACGGGGTCAGACAGCGGGAAATCGGCCTTTTCGACGTCGCACATGGCGAGCCGGTGCAAAACTGTGACCAACATGGCGCGGCTCATGGTGTCGTCGGGGGCGAACTGACGTTCTGAAATGCCGGAGAAGAGCCCGCGCACGCAGGTGAAGGCAACGGCGTCCTGATACCACGCATCCTGGGCCACATCGTCGAAAGAGAGGTCTGCGGTCACTATCTTGTAGGTTGCAGCATGTGCGGCGGTGAAGGAAAGCGTGTCGCCGATCACAACCCACGGCAGCACCTGTTCTGTGCCGGTGTCATCCACATAGGCCAGCGCCGCACCGCTTGTGTCGCCTGTTTCATCGAGATTTGGAAGCAGGCGGTTGAGATCGAAATCGGCGGGCAGCGTGCCGGCGGGAATTGTGATTCGGATTTTCTCCCCTTGGATCA
>CABRXB010000194.1 GCA_902474785.1 uncultured Eubacteriales bacterium
GGCGTTCTGCGAGGGCGCTTTGCAATTTTCATGCGCGCACCCCCTTACAGGATGATGCAGATGAGACCGCCGCTGCCCTCGTTGATGATGCGCTGCAGCGTCTCCTGCAACTTGGCCCTGGCGTCCTCCGGAGTGCGGTTGAGTTTTGTGATAAGCCCTTCGTTGACCAGCTCGTGCAGAGATTTTCCAAAGATGTTGGATTCCCAGATCTTTTGCGGGTTCTCCTCAAATTCGTCGAGCAGATATTTGACAAGCTCCTCCGACTGCTTTTCACTTCCCACAATGGGGGAGACCTCAGTCTCAATATCGGCTCGGATCATGTGGATGGAGGGGGCCGACGCCTTGAGGCGCACACCGTAGCGGCTGCCCTGTTTGACGATTTCGGGCTCTTCGAGCCGCAGCTCTTCGATGGTGGGCGTCACGATGCCATATCCCTTTGCCGAAACTTCGGCAAGCGCCGTCTCCACCTTGTCGTATTCCTTTTTGATCTGGGAGAGGCGGCGCATAAGCGTGACCATGGCCTCCTCGTCGGGAATCTCAAACCCGGTCTCCTCCCCGAGCACCTTGTAAAAAAGGCCGTCTTGAAGCTGCGCGTCAACGGTGGCGCAGCCCTCGCCCAGATTCATGCTGACAAGCTGCGCGCGCTTGAGATTTTGATTATCCTCGATGTCGTTGACGGCCTGTGAGACGTCTCTGATACGGTCAATGCGGCCGGCGCTTTCGATCATGGTGTCGTAGAGAGAGCTCTTGAGCCAGTGGTCGCCAGCGAGCGTGAACACCCAACCAGGCAGCATGATGTTGACTTCCTTGATCGGGAATTCAAAGAGAATTTTCTCCATCAGACCTTTGATGTCGCTTTCGGTGAGCTCCATGCAGTTGACAGGCACAACCGGCACGCCGTATTCTTCTGAAAGCTGATCTGCCAGTTCCACCGTCTCTGCGCGCGCCGGGTAGCGCGAATTGAGCACCAGGATAAAGGGTTTGTTCAACTCTTTGAGCTCGCTGACCACGCGAAGCTCGCTGGGCTTATATGCCTCGCGTGAGATGTCGCCAATGGAGCCGTCTGTCGTGATGACAAGTCCAATGGTGGAGTGGTCTCGAATCACCTTGCGCGTGCCAATCTCAGCGGCCTGGTCAAAGGGGATCTCCACCTCGCTCCAGGGCGTGCGCACCATGCGCGGGTGGTCGTCCTCGGTGCTGCCCAGAGCTCCGTCGACCAGATAGCCCACGCAGTCGATGAGCCTGACATTGAGCTTGGAGTTCTCAGACAGAGAGATTTCAACGGCCTCGTTTGGCACGAATTTGGGTTCTGTGGTCATGATGGTGCGCCCCCCCGCGCTTTGGGGAAGTTCATCCACCGCGCGCTCGCGCTTGTTTTCGTTGACAATGTTGGGAAGCACAAGCGTCTCCATGAAACGTTTGATAAATGTGGATTTTCCGGTCCGCACCGGTCCTACCACGCCGATATAGATATCCCCGTCGGTGCGTCGGGAAATATCGTCGTAGATGCTAAATTTGTCCATCGTGGCGCCCCCTCGTGAGTTTTTACCATATTTATTGGGCAGCCGCCACAAATATGCGCCAAAAGAGTGAGCGCTACAAGATATTGTCCCACTTGATGCATTCTGAATCATAGATGTGCTCAATTTTTTGCAGCAGCTCGGCGGCCTCCACATAAAAATCCTCCAAGCGCTGCTGCTCAAGGCAGGTGATGCCGCGCGCAAGGGCCACCAACAGTTCGTCGACCTCGTGGTGGCTGGTGGTCATGTTGAGAAAGGGCAAATATCCATCCACCTTGTCCTGAAAGGCGCGCATGCCCCGCTCGCCCTGCTTGATATCGCCTCGCCGCACTGCGGTGACTGCATCGCGAAGCGTGGTGTCGAGCTCGGTGGAGAGATCCTGATATTTCTTTTCATTAAACAGGCTGACCGCTGTCAGCAGCGCCAGTACGATGAGCGCGCACCAAAGCCGTTTCAATTTCATTGGATCGCCTCCCGTTCGATGAGTTCCACCAGATTTCCCTGGCCGTCCACACTGCAATAATACGTCGATTCGACCGAAAGCCCTTTCGCTTTGAGCATTTGATCCACCTGTTCTCGCGTCATGGAGAGGTCGGTGCGCACGCCTTCGTTGATCTTGCCGTCGCTGATCAACAGGCGGACAACGCCTGTGTCGGGCTCCACAATGCCAACGTCCTGTCGCGTGGCAGGGGAGGACTGCGGCTTCAAAAAGACGGAGAGTTTGCCGTTGGTCTCCAAAATGGCATAGGAGACGTCGGCAAGTCGGTTGATTTTTTGCAGTCGCAGCTCCTCGCACAGGTCGGAGACCGTGAAGCGTTGACGCGCCATCTCGCGCTGCAAGATTCTCCCGTTTTCCACCACAATGCTGGGCTTGCCCGAGATCAGCGCGTTCAGGGCGGGGAGCTTGAGCGACAGGGTGGAGAGCACGACCTCGAGAGAGACCAGCACGGCGATGGAGATGATGCCGTACACCATGGGGATCTCATTGGACTGCATGGGCACGGCGGCAACCTCGGCGATCAGCAGAGTGATGACGAACTCCGTGGGCTGCAGCTCGCCCATTTGCCTTTTCCCCATAAGACGCAGCGCCAGGATGATGGCCAGATAGAGAATGGCCGTTCGAATCAAAACAATTCCCAAAGGACAACACTCCTTATCTTGCAATTTGTCCAGGGTAGTATTCCCGACCTTTTGAAAAGATACCCGTGGGCGGACATCAATCAAGCGGCAGAAAAAAAGGATGCAAAAAAGGATGCAGATTTTTTGAACCATCCTGATGAGGGAAAAAGGGGCAGCAAGTTTGGCAAGAGCGCGTTCAAGCGGCTCTCAATACGATAAACTTCTCAAAAAAACTCGCAAGTTGCTCAAAAAAACATTGTAAATATCGGCCGTTTGTGGTAAACTATCAGGGCATTATGAAAGGCGGTCCGCTGCTTTTTGTTCCAGCAACACAAAGGCAAGAACGTCTATAACGAGGAGGAAATCCCATGGATTACATCAAGGCAGTTACCGAAGGCCAGATGAAACAGGACATCCCCGTCTTCAACATCGGGGATACCGTCAAGGTTTACGTCAAGGTCAAAGAGGGCAACCGCGTGAGAGCGCAGATGTTCGAGGGCACCGTCATCTCCAAAAATGGCGGCGGCATCTCGGAAACCTTCACCGTGCGCCGCGTCTCCTATGGCGTCGGTGTGGAGCGCGCTTTCCCGCTGCACTCGCCCAACATCGAAAAGATCGAGGTCTCCCGCCGCGGCAAGGTGCGCCGCGCCAAGCTGTATTATCTGAGAGATCGCGTTGGCAAGAGAGCCAAGGTCAAGGAGAAGATCTAACGGCATAAAGGGGGCTTTTGCCCCCTTTTTTCGCAAGCATATGGCTGCAATTACGATGGGAAAGAAGGAGCGACATGGAG
>CABRXB010000195.1 GCA_902474785.1 uncultured Eubacteriales bacterium
GTAGGCGGGCATGGAGTTGAAAAAGGAGGTCCAGTGCTCGGGGTCGGGGATGCGGGTGCTCACCTTGGGGTGGTTGATGATCTCGCCTTTGCCAAAGAGCTGATAGGTCTTTTCACAGGCTGCGAGCACCTGTTTCATGTCGAGCAGTCCTGCTTTGATGACATCCTCCTGCTTGAGGAACAGAATTTCAGATTGAATCATGGATCAAAGTCCTCCTTCATAGAAGTTGATTTTATTTTGATATATTTTGGTTGACAAAAGGGGCGACGGCCAAAAGGCTTTAAATGAGCACTTTGGACAAAAAGTCCTGTGTACGGGGGTTTTGCGGGTTGGCAAAGAGCTCCTGCGGAAGATTCTGCTCCACAATGATGCCGTCGTCCATGAAGAGCACGCGGTCGCCCACCTCTTTGGCAAAGCCCATCTCATGGGTGACGACCACCATGGTCATGCCCTCGGCAGCCAGGGATTTCATGACGTCGAGCACCTCGCCGACCATCTCGGGGTCGAGCGCCGAAGTGGGTTCGTCAAAGAGCATGACGTCGGGCTCCATGGCCAGCGCGCGCACAATGGCGATGCGCTGCTTTTGCCCGCCTGAGAGCTGAGAGGGAAAGGCGGTTGCCTTGTCGAGCAGGCCCACTCTTTCCAGCAGACGGTTTGCGATGTCGCGCGCCTGCTCATCAGAAAGGCCCTTGACCTTGGTGGGGCCGATGAGAATGTTGTCCATGACGGACAGGTTGTTAAACAGGTTGAACTGTTGAAACACCATGCCCATCTTCTGGCGCAGCTTGTTGATGTCGGTCTTGGGGTTTGTGATGTCGGCCCCTTCGAAAATGATGTGTCCGCCGGTGGGTTCCTCCAGGCGGTTGAGGCATCGCAAAAAGGTCGATTTGCCCGAACCGGACGGGCCGATGACCACGACCACCTCCCCTTTGTAGATGTTTTCATCAATGCCCTTGAGCACTTCAAGGTCTCCAAAGCTCTTGCGCAGACCCTGCACTTCAATGAGCAGCGTTTTTTCCTCAGTCACTGCTTCTCATTCTCCTTTCAAACAGGTTGACACCATTGCCCATGATCAGGTTGAGCGCCAGATAGATGAGCGCCGAGATGTAGTAGCAGGGCAGCGGGTTGTATGTGGCGGTCGTGACAATGCCGTTGTTGTACATGATGTCGTTGATGCCCAGATACTGCACAATGGCGGTCTCCTTGATCAGCGTGACAAATTCGTTGCCGATGGCGGGCAGGATGTTCTTGATGGCCTGGGGCAAAATGATGGTTCGCATGGCCTGCCCTTCCGTCATGCCGATGGAGCGGGCGGCTTCGCCCTGGCCTTTGTCCACCGCCTGAATGCCGGCGCGGATGATCTCGGCCACATATGCCGCCGAGTTGAGCGAGAGGGCGATGACACAGGGGGCGATGCGCTCCAGATCCGTGTTTAAAATGATCACGTCGGGATACTTGATGAAATCGAGCTGAAAATAGACGATGTAAAGCTGCACGAGCAGGGGGGTTCCACGGAGAATGGTGATATAGGTTTTTGAAAACCCGCTGAGCAGCTTGTTTTTGGAAAGGCGCATGATGCCGATCAGACTGCCCAATACGGAGCCGAGCAGCACGGTGAACAGGGATAGCATGATGGTGACCTGCGTGCCGCGCAGGAAATAGCGGTAGTACCTGGAAAAAATGTCGATGATGGCCAAATCGGAACTCCCCTTCTGTTTTGTTGAGGCGCTTGAATGCGTTTTGCATAAAGTTGATTAAACTTACAGCATGGAAGCTATTATAAGCCGCTGTTGCACTGTTGTCAAGCGAAAATCGAATAAAAATACAAAGCAATGAAATTTTAAGGAATAATCATGCAAGCGGGGGCCGCAGGTTAAAAAATGTGAAGTTCTGCTCTATACGACCGCCTTCATCCATCCGCCGCGCCGCAGGTGCACAAGGCCCAGGGTGAGCTTGACGGCGTCCTCCGAGAGCTGCAGCAAAAAGAGGCCGACGATGGAAAAATCAAAGAAAAGCGCGCCTGCAAAGACCAGGGGAACGCCGACCAGCCACAGCGCAAAGAGTTCGCTCTTGGCGGCAAAGGAGGCGTCGCCGCCGCCGCGGAAGAGGCCGACGATGAGTGTTGCAGCCGACACCTTGAAGGGCATGGCGAAGGCGTAGATGGTCAAAAGAGAGATGGCGTCGCGCGACACCTGCGCCGACACCTCATACAGCGTGAGCAGAGTGGGCGCCAAGAAGAAGAGGCATAGGCCGGTGAGCATGCCCGTTCCCGCCGCCGTGAGCAGCAGCTTGCGGCCATAGTCTTTGGCCTTGTCGAACTCGCCGGCACCGACGAGATTTCCGGTCATGACCAGCGCAGAGCCCGCCACTGAAAAGCTGAAGACCATAAAGAGCTGCTCCACAGTGCGCGCAATCTGGGCCGAGGCGAGGGCCGCCGTGCCCAGCAGTCCGAAGGCGATGGTGTAAAGCGTGAAGCCGATGCCCCACAGCGTGTCGTTGAGCAGCACGGGCAGCGAGGTGAGAAAGACGCGCATGGCAAAGGGCGCGCCAAAGGAGAAATAGTCGCCAAGGCGCGCGCGCAGCGGCGCGCCTTTTTTGAGGGCGAAGGCGCACAGCAAGATGAGCTCGATGACGCGGGCGATGAGGGTGGCCAGCGCTGCGCCGCGCACCCCCATGCGGGGGAAACCGCAAAGCCCGAAGATGAGCAGCAGGTTGAAGACGGCGTTGACCGTGAGCGCCACGGCGCTGACCAGCATGGGCAGGCGGGAATTGCCGATCGAGCGCAGGGCGGCGGACAGCAAAAAGGTGAGCCCTGTGATGAGGTAGCTCCAGCAGATGATGAGCAGATAATCGCGCCCCAGCGCCAGCACCGGCGCTTCACGGGAAAAAAGCGAGAGCACTGGGATGGGGGCGAGCAGCCCCACGCCGGTGAAAAGCGTCCCCATGAAGCAGACGGCGCAAAACCCGAGCCCCATCACCTTGTAGATGTTGCTCTTGTTGCCCGCGCCCCAGTATTGCGAGATGAAGATGCTGCACCCGCCCGAGATGCCCTCGAGAAAGAGCACATAGACAAAATAAAGCTGGTTGGCGATGCCCACAGCCGCAACCTCAACGTCGCCCAGGCGACCCACCATCAGCGAGTCGAGCATGTTGACCGAGGAGAGCAGCAGTTTTTGAATGATCATGGGCACGGCCAGGATGAGCAGCGTGCGCAAGAATTCCCGGTCCCTGAGCGGGGACCGGGGGCGAAGTTGAATCTCCTGCATAAAAAACCTCCTTTAAAAAAACACTGCAGCACGGGAAGCGCCGAAGCCGCACAAGTGCCGCGGGAGCACGACTGGGTGCCCGGCTGTCACACGAGCCAATTATAAAAAAACCGCATGCAAGATTAGCCTCACATACGGTAGGTGCTCACCCG
>CABRXB010000196.1 GCA_902474785.1 uncultured Eubacteriales bacterium
GAAAAGGTATAGGGCTGCTTGACGGTATAGGAGAGGGCGTCGATCACCGTGTTCCCCGTGACAAACACGTTGTCGACGATATTTTCTTTTTTCAGACAGTCGGCGTTGCGCGCAGTGGGCGCAAAGTGAAGCTGCGCGAGCTGCCCCGTCACAAGGCGGTTGCCCTCCTCCGGGAAGGGGGAGGTCTTGTCGTAGGTGCGCAGTCCCGCCTCCACATGGCCCACAGGCACGCGGCTGTAAAGGAGGCGAGCGCCGCCGCCGCAGTGGTGGCGGTGTCGCCATGCACCAGAACAAGGTCGGCCTCCCACTCGTGCAACACCCGGTCGAGCCCCGTGATGATGCGCGACGCCACACCGCACAGGCTCTGGCGCTGCTGCATCAAGTCGAGATCAAAGTCCGGCAAAAGGCCAAAGTGTGCGTTGACCAGATCAAGCAGCTCTCTGTGCTGCGCTGTGACGCACACAGCGCACAAAAGCCCCTCCCGGCGGCGCAGTTCGGCCACGAGGGGGGCCATTTTGATGGCTTCTGGTCGCGTGCCAAAGACGGTCAGCACGCGAATCGGATGATGGGCAGACAGCAGCTTACTCATAGTGCTTCTCCTTTGGGGAGCCGTTTTGCTGGCGCTGCTCGGCGCGCAGCAGAGCGGCGCGATGGTCGTCCATGATTTTGACGGCGGCAACGGCCAGCACCAGCGCGCAGCCGATGCCAAGCAGCGCGCGCGCCGTGGTCGTGGTGGTCAGCAGCACGGCCGACAGGCCCAGGATGGCCGACACCACATACATGATGGCCACCGCCTGCTTTTGGGAAAACCCCATGTCGATCAGACGGTGGTGCAGATGGCCGCGGTCGGCCTCCATGGGGGATTTGCCGGCCAGAATGCGCCGCAGCATGGCAAAAGCGGTGTCGAAGATGGGCAGGCCGAAGATGAGAAAGGGGACAAAGAAGCTGATGATGGCATACATCTTAAAGAGCCCCTGGATGGAGAGCACCGCCAGGGTAAAGCCCAGGAAGGTGGCCCCGGTGTCGCCCATAAAAATCTTGGCCGGGTTTAAGTTGTAAGGGAAAAAGCCCATACAGGCGCCGCACAGGATGGCGGCTGCCATGGCGACCTCTTTTTCGCTGACCAGAATGGCGATGGCCAGAATCGAGAAGGTGCCGATGGAGGAGACGCCCACGGCCAGCCCGTCGAGCCCGTCGATGAAGTTGACGGCGTTTGTCATGCCGACGATCCAGATGACGGTCAGCGGGATGGAGAGCATGCCAAGGTTCATATAGGGCTTGTCGGAAAAAAAGTTGAAATTGGTGACCACGTCGACCCGCACACCGTAGAGCACGGGGATGAGCGCGGCTACGATCTGCACGAGGAATTTGGGCTTTGCCGGCAGTGCCACAATGTCGTCCACAATGCCCAGCACGACGATGACCACGGAGCCCAAAAGCATGCCGCGCAGCGCCGGCGTCATCTCACAAAAAAGCAGCGTGGTCAACAAAAAAGCCAGAAAAATGGCCAGGCCGCCAAGACGCGGAATGGGCATGCGGTGCATGCGCCTTGCGTCCTTGGGAACGTCGACGGCGCCGATGCGCCCGGCCAGCGTTTTGACGGGCGGCGTGAGCACAAAGGCGAGCAGCGCGGCCACCAAAAAGGCCAGCAGCAAATTGAAATATGATGCAGCGGACATCTCTTTGTCATCCTCCATATCTGGAAAAATGCAGAAAATTCTACGTTGACAGCCAATCTACTCTATTGTACCTGTTTTTTTATCAAAATCAACTGGTATTTGTAAACTTGGCTGTTTTTTCAAACTTTGAAATCAGTCTTTGAAAATATAGTAGGGCGGATTTCCGTTCATAATAAAACTCTGACGCGACCGCCATGCCTCACCGGTCATGACGATGTAGTTGAGCTGCGCCCCCATGATGAGCACGATGCCCGTAAAATAGAGCCACAGCAGCATGACGATAATGCCGCCCAGCGAGCCGTAGAGAAAAGAGTAGCGGTCGGCGCTGCCCACATACCAGGAAAAAGCATAGGAAAACAACAGCCAAAATCCCATGGAAAACAGCGTGCCGGGCAGGGCGTGCCACGCCGAGATGTGGCGGTTGGGCGCCACCGTGTAAAGACAGAGCAGCAGCACGAAAAAGAAGGCGGGCGGGATGAGGTTTTTGAGAAGCTGCCAAGTGCGCAGCAGCGCCGTGGCGTGCGGAAAGGCGGAGGTGAGCAGCGTTGTCAGCCAGTCGCCGGCCACGAGAAAAATGAGCGCGATCAAAATGGCCATGAGCAGGCCGACCGTCATGAGCAGCGAGAGCGCCCCGCCCGCCAGCGTCGAGCGATGCGCGCGCACACGCATGGCGCCGTTGATGGCGTGCATCAGCGAGCGGGTGGTGCGCGAGACAAACCAGATGGTCAAAAACAGCCCCGTGAGCAGCAAAGGGGTGGAGCTCACGCGGTTCAAATAGGCGAGGTAGGTCAAAATGATGCGCTTGATGTCGGCCGGGATGATGGCGGTGGCCGTGAGGATCTCCGTCACCTGCAGATGGAACATGGGGATGAGCGCGCTCATGAAAATGAGAAGCGGAAAAATGGAAAAGAGCAAAAAGTAGGCCAGCATCGCCCCGGTTTCAAATACGCGATCTGTAAAAAAACGGTCGATGAGCCGATAGAGCAGATGAAAAAGCCGCGATTTGTGGAAGATGCGATACATACGCAGATAGACGCGGTCATAAAGGGAAAGTTCCAAGGTTCATGCGCCTCCTCAATCGAAAGATGAAGGATTCTTTCATTATAATATCCTGCTTGGAAAAAGTCTATACGAATGAGGCAGGTCGCCTGGGGCAGGATAACAAAGGGGTTTGCCAGAAAAAAGGGCGAAAAGCCCTTTGTATTGTAAGGAGGCGCCGCAAAATGAAATTTGGCATCGTTCTTCTGGCAGGGGCGCTTTCGCTTGGCATCGCCGGCTGCGCGCCGCGAAACGGGGCCTTTGGAGACGTGGGCGCAACGCGCCCGTCCGACCCCGACGTGGTGGGCTTTGGAGAGCTTTTTGACTCGGCCTTGCTGATTGGCCCCGCCTTTCAAAACGGGGGCAGCAGCGCTTTGACCGAGCAGCTCATCTGGGAGGCTGCCCACGACACCGACATGGCGCCGTCGCTGTGGCGGCGTCAGGGTTTCAACTCGTCTCAGGTGGAGGAGACCGAGCGCTCTCCCCACGGCAGGGACGACGTGTGGGACGCCCAGCAGATGGCGCAAAGTCCCGAGCAGGCGCCGCTTGCCACAGACAGCACGCTGTTGCCATAGGGAAATCCCCTGTGGGAAACAAGGCGCCCCGCACAAATGGCGGGGCGCCTTGCTGATTTTAAAGCCTTTTGTGTTTAAAAGGCTTTTATGTTTCAGGACTTTTAATGCGAAAACGA
>CABRXB010000197.1 GCA_902474785.1 uncultured Eubacteriales bacterium
CGCCCCGCCGGGCGGCGCTGCGCGCCGCCGGAAGCTTCGCCGGTACAGCGCACCGAACCTTACCCGCGGCTCCTGTCCCCTTGCAATACCGTGCCGGCGAAGCCGCTGTGCCGCGCTTTGCGCGCCATGGCGGGGCGGGGGGCAGCCTCCCGGCAAGAACCCTGGCAAAAAGGGATGTGTGCGGCCGAAAAATGGGAGACAAGAACCAAGTCAGCGGCCTGCGCTGCAAGCAGGGGATGATTGACGCTCGCACTGCGACAAAGGGCCCCGGCTTTTGGGCCGCCGTTACAGCGTTTGATCGTCAGCCGGGCGGCTGCGACTGCCCGGTTGCAGACCTCTGGGCCTGCGCAGACGGCAGATTCTCATTGGTCGCAGGATCGCGCGCGCAGTGGGAAATCGGCGCGCGTTGTGGTAAAATAAAAGCAAACCCAAAATAAGCGCCTCTTTCTTCATATAGAAAAAGTGCCGGGCTTTTATGCACGTCTGCACACAATTGTTTGAGGCGATATGCGCCGCCTTGCCGCGAAGCGCCCCGACTTGAAAGGGAGTGGGTCGGATGGCCACATGGCCGCAACGGTGGATGTCGGAGTTTGCAGGAAATCCTCGGCTGCTGGCCAGGGATGCGCATGGGATGGGCCGCATGAGCAGCAGGTCGTCCAAAAAAGGGCGCTATTTGAAGGCAAGATAAAAGGAGGGTGTTTATGAGCCAAAGTACTCAGCCAGAACAGCCGCTGCAGAAGGGGCAGTCCCCCGCGGCCGATGCAGTAGGGCCACCCTTTGCAACCGGCACATCAGAAGGATCGCCCACGGCCAATGCAGCGGAAAGAGCGACCGGAACCGGCGCGGCCGGTGCAGTCCACCCAAGCGAGGTTGCCGCTGATGTTTTGATGCCGGCGGTGGGACTTGAACCCACAGGTGCAGCCCACCCGAGTGAGGCGGTCGCTGGCATGGTTGCAGCCAGTGTAGATCAGGACGGAGCGCCCGACTCAGGTGCAGCCAATGCAGCAGGGCCATCCCCCGCGGCCGGTGCAGCGGGGCTACCCGTTGCAATCGGCGCATCAGAAGGAGAATTCGCAGCCAATGCAGCGGAAAGAGCGACCGGAGCCGGCGAAGTTGGTGCAGTGCACCCAAGCGAGGCTGCCGCTGGTGTTTTGGTGCCGGCGGTGGGACTTGAACCCACAGATGCAGCCCACCCGAGTAAGGCGGCCCCCGACACAGGTGCGGCCAATGCAGCAGGGCAGTCCCCCGCGGCCAATGCAGCAGAGCCACCTCCCGCAAGCCCTGCAACCGTCACCCCCCAACCGGCGCAATCCGCCCCCTTAGCCCAAACCACGCCCCCGCCGCCACCGGATCAGTTCTCGCGAACGGCGCGCCTGTTCGGGTGCGCCGCGGTCGACAGACTGCGCGCCAGCCGCGTTGCGGTGTTTGGGCTGGGCGGCGTGGGCTCCTACGCCGCCGAAGCACTGGCGCGCGCCGGCGTGGGCGCGCTGACGCTGGTGGACGCCGACGTGGTGACGCTCTCCAACCTCAACCGCCAGCTTGTGGCGCTGCACAGCACGGTGGGGCAGCCCAAAGCCCTCGTGATGGCGGCGCGCGTGCGCGACATCTGTCCCGATACGGTGGTGACGCCCCTCGTGACCTTCTTCGATGAGCAAAGCGCCCCCGCCTTTGACTTTTCCGGCTTCGACTATGTTGTGGACGCCATCGACTCGGTCGACGCCAAGGTGCAGCTCATCGTCTGCGCTAAGGCGGCCGGCACGCCCATCGTCAGCTCCATGGGAACCGGCAACAAGCTCGATGCCGCCGCTCTGACCGTGGCCAATCTCTCCGAGACCTCGGTCTGCCCGCTTGCGCGCGTCATGCGCAGGCGCCTGCGCGAGCGGGGCATTCTCTCGCTGCGCGTGGTCTACTCCAAAGAGCAGCCCCAAAGTCCCCCGCGCGACGAGAGGGGCGGACATGCGCCGGCATCTGCGCCCTATGTTCCGCCCGTGGCGGGGATGCTGCTTGCAGGGGAGGTCATCCGGGACTTGACCGGGGCGCGGTGGCCCTCTCTTGAAAGGGCTAGATTCTGCGCGTGGTCTATTCAAAAGAGCAGCCCCAAAGTCCCCCGCGCGACGAGAGGGGCGGACATGCGCCGGCCTCGGCCCCCTATGTTCCGCCCGTGGCGGGGATGCTGCTTGCGGGGGAGGGCATCCGGGACTTGACCGAGGCGCGATAACGACTCTTTGAAAGAGGCGTTTGCAAGGTCTTTGAGAAAGAGATCGGAAAGGTTCAGGGGATCCTATAGGGGTTTCTCATCTTCCAAAAAATTTTTCTTACCTTTTGGGCCTTTTTATGTTAAAATAGAAGGGAATGGATAAAATCCGGGGCTTGGAGCCCGCGGGATTGTGCCCGGTGCAGGTACACAGACGCCGGATACAGATGCCATAATTTTTTGGAGGTGGGGAGATTGTTTGAAGTCGGTCAAAAAATCATCTACGGAGGCACGGGCGTGTGCGTCGTGGAAAAGATCGCCCCGCTGGACTTTGGAGAGAGCGGAAAAACAGAGCTCTATTATGTTCTGCGGCCGCTCTATCAGGATGGCGTGATCTATGCCCCGGTGCAGGCCACGGTCTACATGCGCCCGATTCTCACGGCGCAGGAGGTCAACGGTTTGATCGACCGCATTCCCGCAATCGAGGCCAAGGCTTTTTACGACCGCAGCCTGACGACGCTGGCCGCGCACTATGAGGAGATCTTGAAATCTCACGACTGTCATGAGATGTTGACGTTGACCATGTCGCTCTATGAGAAGAAGCAGCAGGCGCAGCGCGACAAGAAGAAGTTTGGGCAAATCGACACGCGCTTTATGAAGCGAACGGAAGAGCTGCTCTTTGGCGAGATGGCGGCGGCGCTCGACATTCCGGTCGAGCGGGTGCCGGACTATATCGAGGACAGGGTGCGGCGTGCGAAAGAGCATGTGTAGCGACTGGGATGTTACGAGAAAAAAAGAGACGGGGTGCAGCTCTACGCTGCGCCCCGTTTTGTATTAGGAAGCAAACTGTTTAAGTCCAATTGGGTTTTCGAATATCGGTCAAACCGAGAATATAATCAGTGCTTGTCTGGTAGTATTTCGCCAGTTTGATCACGGCCCAAACCGGAATCTCATGGACGCCTCTTTCATAGCGCCTGTAGACTTCTCTTTTGCAATCTAAGATGGTAGCAATGTCATCTTGTGTTTTATCGGCGTCAACTCTCAAATCCTCTAATCTTTGAAAATACATAGCAGCTCCCTCCCATGAGGAGATGCTACTATTTTGTAGCATCAAAGATGAGAATATACTACAATATTGTGGCAAAAAATGGCTCACTTCATTTGCGACGGTTGATAGGGCGTCCGAATGTCGGTGAGCCCCAAAATATA
>CABRXB010000198.1 GCA_902474785.1 uncultured Eubacteriales bacterium
GGTCGGTTTTGCCGTTTATTTTTACAACTTTTCCACCTTTCTTGGAAAACCCGGCCTGTATCTGGAAGACCTTTTTGTGGTGCCCGAAATGCGTGGCCGCGGCATCGGCAAGGCGCTGCTCTCCTACCTGGCGCAGGAGGCGGTGGAGCAGGGGCTGCCCCGTATGGAGTGGACCTGCCTTGACTGGAACACCCCTTCCCTCGACTTCTACCATGCGCTGGGCGCTGTGCCCATGTCCGACTGGACCAACCAGCGCCTGACCGGGGAGGCGCTGGAAAAGCTGGCCAGAGGCTGATCGCCTCGGCCTTTTCACGGTTTCCCACGTTGCGCAGCCAAAGTCTGAGAAGCGGCCAGGCGACCCGCAACTGCGGCACAACGCCCTTTGGCGCGCGGTGGACAACATAAGATCATGCCAAAAATGAGGCGATTTCCCTGCGCTTTTTTGTCATCGCGCAGGTTTTGCGAAAGGAGCGATGCGCTCGTGAAAATTTCTGTGCTCGGATGCGGTCGATGGGGCTCTTTTCAGGCGTGGTACGCAAACCGCTGCGGCCATGAGGTTTTGGTGTGGGGACGCGCCGGCGTTCCCGACATAGAGGAGCTGATGCGCACCCGGACAAACGCCTATCTCACGTTGCCCGATTCGGTGGCGCTGACCACCGATCTTGACGAGGCCGTGGCCCATGGTGAGCTCATCATCATTTCCATCTCCTCTCAGGCGCTGCGCGAGCTGGCCACCCGTCTCAACAAATACGACCTCTCGGGCAAGAGCTTTCTGCTCTGCATGAAGGGGCTTGAGGAGGCCACCGGAAAGCGGCTGTCCACCGTCATGCAGGAGTGCATCGACCAGCCGGTGGGCATTGCGGTGCTCGCAGGCCCCGGCCATGTGCAGAGCTATACGGCCGGCATCCCCGGCGCGCAGGTGGTGGACTCGGAAGATCCCGACCTCATCCGCTATATTGTGGACGCGCTGGGCAGCGACCTCATCCGTCTCTACATCGGCACCGATCTGATCGGCACCGAGATCGGGGCGGCGGCCAAAAACGTGATGGGCATCGCGGCGGGCCTGCTGGACGGAAAGGGCTACGAGAGCCTCAAGGGGCCGCTCATGGCGCGCGGCGCGCGCGAAGTGGCGCGTCTGATCTCGGCCATGGGCGGAAGTGAGCTCTCAGCCTATGGTCTGTGTCATCTGGGCGACTACGAGGCCACGCTCTTTTCCAGATTTTCAAACAACCGCGCCTTTGGCGAACAATTCGTCAAGGGAGAGCGTTTTGACAAGCTGGCGGAGGGGGTTTACACCGTCAAGGCCATGGTGACGCTGGGCGAAGCTCTCGATGTGGAGCTGCCCATCTCCCACGCGCTGATGCACATTGTGCACGAGGGGGCCGACCCCAAACAGGAGCTCACCACGCTCTTTTTGCGCTCGGTCAAGCCCGAATTCGGAAGCTAACGACTGACCCACCCCTCAGCGTGTACGTATACAGAGCCTGCTTTGTTGGCCTAGGCTCTGGCGCTCATGGCGAGGAGTTAGTTTCTTCTTTACTTAATTCAGAAGTCTCTTTCGCGCTTTTGAAAACCAGCGAAAGCCTGTGTCCCATCGCGCGCCAGTTTTAATTTTTCTTGCAACAAGCCCCCTTTGAAAAGGGGGCTTTTCTTGTGCGCACATCTTTTGTCTTCTTCTGCAGGGGCGTTCACTTGTCATACGCTGCAAACTCCGGCCCGCGGCTTTTCCGGCGTCCCAGCTTTGCCCCGCGAATTCCTCTTGCCCTGCGTCAATGCCGCTGCCCTCGCAAGCAGCGCCTAAGGCGCGGCTTTACAAGCCGAACGCATCGCGCTTGCGCGCAGCGCCCGCCGATCTCTCGTGCAAAGGATGTCCGCGCAAACCGCCACGGGCGGCAATATCTTGCCCCCCAACCAGGTCGACCAGTTTGAAGGGTCGCTCGAGCGGCGTCGGGCGACAATATGTTGCCGCCCAACCACACCGCCCGCTCACCCGCTCCTGCCGGATTGAGAACCCGGCATTTCCCGGTCAATACCCCTGCGCGCAAACAGGCGGCAATCGAATTCGATTGCCGCCTGTCGACTGATTTTCTCACCCTATCCAATTTTGCCGCGTCGCCCATCCCGGCGCCTGCGGCGAAAAGGGATCTTTCCCGCTGACCCGCGCTCCAGATATGGAATCTGCCGGATCGTCAATACTCATAGATGCTGCCGCCGCAGACCTCGCGCACCAGCGAGTCGATGGGGGCAAGACTGGCCTCTATCGGCGTGATGCTGCGAACCAGTTGCGCGATGTCTCCCGGCAGGTCGTCGGCCACATCCCTGAGCAGTCCGCCATAGACGGCAAACTCATAGGGCAAAAAGGTGTTGACCCGCTCTTCGGCGTTGAGGGCATAGGGCATGATGTGTCGTTTTTCCCCGCGCGACACGCTGAGATAACGCTCAAGCGTGCGGTCGACCTCGCTGCCGCGAAAGAGCCGGTCGCGCACCAGGCGGCGCATGAGCCGCAGTTTGGCGGGCGTGACCACCGTGCCGTCGTCGAGCACGATCTCATCCTCCACGCTGACATAGACGTCGGTGGCATAGTCGAGCCAGTCGCCCATGACGTGGGGGTTGAGCGTGTGAATGCCCTCGATGAGCAGCAGCTCGCCGCGTTTGCGCTCAAGCACATCCCCTGGCAGGCGCGACTGCGTGGCAAAGTCAAAACGGGGCACCTCCACAGGTTCGCACCGATAGATCGCGCGCAGGTGTTTTTGCAGCAGCTCAATGTCGAGCCGGTCGGGGGATTCGTAGTCGGGCTTTCCGTCCTCGTCGAGCGGCAAATCGCCCGCGTCGTGCGGCAAAAAGTAGTTGTCAAGCGACACGGTCGCGGTGTCGCAGTCCCAGTCGTCAAGCAGGGTTTCAATGCGAAGGCCGGTGGTGGTCTTGCCTGAACCCGACGGCCCCGACACCAAAATGAAGGGCCTTGTTTCTCTCACGTTTCGAATCTGCATGGCAACCGCCATGATCTGATCTGTGTAGTTGTCCTCGGAGGCGGCCACAAACCCCGCCGCATCTTTTTGAAGCGCCTCGTTGAGCGCGGCTATTGTCCACTGTTCCATGAAAGTCCTCCTCTGGCCAAAGGGCCGACTGCTGTGCGCAATCGACCCGGCATGGGGTATTTTCATACAGTATACCACAACTGCATGAAAAATGACAACACACGCAGAAAAGGCGGACAACCGATCGCGGTCGTCTTCGTCCTTTCTGCGTGCTGTTTTTAAGAGGCAATGAACAAAAGGGCGATGAGAATAAAGAGGATGTCGTCATCGGCCCCCTCCATTGCAAGCAAAAAAATCAGGCCGATGAGCAGCAGGTCCTGGCT